>JBDRAP010000092.1:0-14132 GCA_043823615.1 bacterium | reverse complement strand
CTGCTACTGTAACTGTTATGGTAACTGATACCCTGCTTACTATCTTGCCAGCCAATATTGAAATTGGTATAGGAAATAATTTTAATCTTGATATTGTGCTAAGAAAGGCTAAAGAATTTGATTCCGCAGGTGTTTATCTTTCCTTTGACCCGAATATATTGGAGGTTACAGGACTTACCCATGGACCATTCCCACAAGATGGCAATGTGATTATTTCTCAATTTAATAATGAAAGCGGCACAATTGACTATGCGGTGGGATTAACCTCAGGCACTGCTCAAGGAACAGGGACAGTGCTTACTATTGGTTTTAAGGCAAAGGCAATCATGGGAACAACAACCTTAAGCTTTAATTTCGATCCGCCAAGAAATACCGACATTCTCAAAGAGACTGAGTCACTGTCTTTTACTGCAACCGAAGGAAAGATTATTATATTCCCTTGTGGCAGTTTAGATGGATATGTGTTGTTTGATATTCCAAGACAAAATCCTCATGCCGGCATAGAGATAGGTATTGCTGGAACTGAGTTAAGGGCTACTACAACGGATACTGGTTACTTTTTAATCGATAATATTCCTCCAATGACTTATCCGCAGGTATTTGCTTACGCTCCGGGTGCATCTCCCGGATATTGGGGTAGTGTAACCATAACTGCGGGAACAAAAACTACACTTTCTACCCTTACCCTCTTAAATGCCGATGCTAATGGAGATTGTATGGTAAGCCTGAAAGATTTTGGCTGCTTGAAAAGAGCATTCCTAAAGACAAATACAGACTCGCGTTGGTATGATTCAGATTACCATAAAAGGGATGGGTACATAAACTCTGATTTTAATGGAGATGATGCGGTTAGCCTGAAGGACTTTGGCTATCTTAAATCAAACTTCCTCCATACTACTACTCTATATCGGTCTCCTTTATGTGCATTACCATTAGGGAGGCTACTTGATGGTGAGTCTGCCATTCTTAAGGTAGTACCTGAAAAGAGGGAAATGATAACAGGTGCTGAATTTGATATAAATATTGATCTACTCCATGCACCTACTCTTGACTCAGTTGGTGCTTATCTTTCCTTTGACCCACAGGCATTAGAGGTAATAAGCCTTACTCAAGGGACATTCCCTGTGGGTGGCAGTCCACTTATTTCCCAATTTAACAATGGAAGCGGCACAATTGACTATGCGGTAGGATTAACCTCGGGCACTACACAAGGCACAGGGACAGTACTTACGATTAAACTCAAGGCAAAAGGGACTGGCACAACAACCCTGAATTTTGATTCTAATTCACCGAGAAATACTGAGATGTTCAATGGTATAGCGACTGTTCCTTTATCTACTCAAATAGGTGTAATAACAATAAATGCTGAAAGCCTCTTTTCTGTAGAAATTTCTGCAACTCCTGCCACCATCTTAAAGGGAGGAACCGCTACCCTCACTATTATTCCAAGGGATAAGAATGGAAATGTTATTCAGTCTCCAGGGACTGTCACCCTTTCTAACCTTACATCCTCCATTTCGACCGCAACAAGTAATATTCAGGCAACCACAACCCTTACTGCTACTATTACCCTTTCTCCCAACGGAGGGTGGGATGTCCTTACAGCCACTGTTACCATAGGAACAAGCTCTGTATCAGGAACCTGCTCCATACTTGTCCTTCTTCCTAAAGGGAAAGGGGAGGTAAGTGTAGCTCTTCCCGCGGGAACAGCTACAGCAAAGGGTACATTTACAGATAACTTCTGGATAGGGATAGAGGATAGATCAGATGCAGAGACACTCACACTGTTAGCAAATCAGATTGGTGTTGGTGTTGAGATTACCATGGGCACAGAGACAGGTGTTATCACCGGGACTTTACCCACAACTATTTTTGTAGAGATACCATTTGATCCTGCTAAATTGAGAAATATCAATCGCTCTACCCTGAAACTCTGGATTTACCGTGATGGAGGATGGCACGAGATTGAAGACTCAGGGGTATATCTTGGTAGAGACATTGTCTGGGGTAGGATTACTCATCTAACACTATTTGGTATAAGCGGAATGAATTTATTCGCCCCTAATCTGACCGATGTATTTGCCTATCCAAATCCTTGTAGAATTTATGAAGGTAATAGACAAATTACCTTTAAGAAACTAACCGCACAGGCAAATATTAAAATCTTTAACATAGTCGGTGAGTTAATCAAGGAAATTGAGCATACCGATGGGAAAGATGAAGAGGTGTGGACAATCCCGGCTGAAATAGCCTCTGGGATGTATATCTATTTGATCACTAATGATAAAGAACAAAAAGATACTGGAAAGTTTGGGATAATTAAATAAGGAGAAAGGCAGGGACAAGGGGGTAGTACCCCTGGCACATCCTGCAGCTATAACTATTTGTGGGAACTTGTAGCTGCAGGGCTTGTCCCTGCCCTAACTATTTTTACGCCTGAATAGTTACAAAAAAATGGAGAATTTTTCAAGATGGAAAAATCTATTGGTATTATCCCGGTTCGTTTTGCTTCAAGTCGATTCCCAGGCAAGCCTCTGGTAGAGTTGTGTGGTAAGCCCATGATCCAATGGGTATATGAACAGGCACAAAAAAGCAAATTTTTGGAACAAGTGATTGTAGCTACAGACGATGAGTGGATATATAAGGCTGTGTGTGGCTTTGGAGGCTGTGTATTGATGACATCCAATGACCATACCTGTGGTACATCACGGGTGGCTGAGGTTGCAGAGGGTTTGTCTGTAGAAATTATCATCAATATTCAGGGTGATGAGCCATTGATTGAGCCAGATATGATTGATCAGGTGGTTCAGGGGATGCAGACAGACCCTGATGTTTACATGGCAACACTCAAGAAAAGGATAACCAATAAGGATGATGTGAATAATCCTCATGTGGTTAAGGTAGTAACTGACAGGAATGGCTTTGCATTGTATTTTTCCCGGGCAGGGATACCATATGAGCAGGGAGACAGGAGGCAGGAGGCAGGAGACTATGGACAGCAGACATCAGACATCAGACAGGAGACATCAGACATCAGACAGGAGACATCAGACATCAGACGTCAGACAGGAGACATCAGGCAGGAGGCAGGAACAAATGTATCCGCTCCTTACTGGTATAAACATATAGGACTGTATGGTTATCGTCGGGAATTCCTGCTAAAGATTAACAAATTGCCATATTCTTCATTGGAGGCTGCTGAATCTCTTGAGCAATTGCGTGTTCTGGAGAATGGCTATAAAATACGGGTGATAGAAACAGAATATGATACCATTGGTGTTGATACGCACAAGGATTTGGTGGAAGTGGCAAGGATAATTGGAAGAAATGGCAGACACAGGGGGCTATCCCTACATACAACAACCACCCCCCTGACCCCTTGAATAACCAAGGAGTTTATATGATAACATACAAGCAACTTCTCCCTGAATTAAAAAAGTCTAACCTTTTGCCTGTTTATCTTTTTGCTGGGCCAGAGGAGTATCTTAAGGAAGAATGTATTGAAATTATCAAGGGGCAATTATTTAGCCAAGGTGATTCAATTGAGCTTAATATCAAAATAGTTTATGGGGATAATGTTCAGGCATCTACAATAATTAATGCCTGCAGAATCATGCCGTTTGGGGCAAAAAAAAGGCTGGTTATTGTCAAAAACTTCCAAAAGCTTTCACAAGAGGATAAGAAACAGTTAACCCCTTACCTGAAATCACCTGTATCTCATGCATGCTTAATCCTCATTACCGATAAAATCGAAAAGAAGGCAGGTCCAGGTGGGTGTGAGGTAGTAAACTTCTACGCTCTTTATGAGTCAGAGATTAATGATTGGATTCAGAAACAGGTGCAAATATATAAAAAGAAAATAACTCCAGATGCCATTCAAACCCTTGTCTCTAAGACAGGCACAGGGTTATTGGAATTGAAATCAGAGATAGAAAAACTGTGCCTCTATGCAGAAAACAAGGAACGAATTGAGGCTCTTGATGTAACTGAGATAACAGGTGAAAGCAGAGAGGTTACTATCTTTGAGCTTATGGATGCTATTGGATTAAAAAAAACACAGCAGGCAATAAAGGCATTAGACAAGCTATTATCTCAAAAAGAAGAACCGATAAAGATACTTTTCATGATAACCAAACATTTGCGTACCATTTTCAAGCTAAAATTTCTTCAGGAACAACGCATGTCAGAGACTGAGATATGGCCGATTATAGGTGTTAACTTCCCTAAACAACAGACTTCGCTCCTTACCCAGTCAAAACTCCACCATGAACAATCCCTGAAAAAAGCATTTGAACTCCTTCTTGAAGCAGATATAAGCCTGAAGAGTCAGGATAGCCGACTGTATTTCGTAGTTATGGAGGTATTGGTTCTCAGGCTTTGTCAGATGGATAGTCAGATAGTCAGATAGTCAGATAGTCGACAGGCTGTTACGGAATGGATGAAAGTGTCATTCCGAACGAATGTGAGGAATCTCAACTCATTGATTTTTCAAAAGGTTAAGATTTCTCGGATTCCCTCGAAATGACAAAAAGACGCATTCCGTAACAGCCTGTCGACACCCATTCTCCACTTTCTCCACTTTTCCTTTCTTACACACATTTGCCTCGTAACTAACCCATTACATAGAAAAGGAAATTTCCCCTTGACATCCAATATGTCCTATGTTAAAATAACTGAACGATTACAAAATAAAGGATAATCCTACTAATGCCGAACATATCATCTCAGATACTAAAAAAAAGAAAAAAACATGTGTTTATTGTGCTCATCGCTGTCTTATTTATTTTATTAGCCTTTAATCTGTGTGGCTGGGCATTCTATCTTAAAGCCAAAAATCTTTTAGACGAGGAGCTTGGTAAGCGGCTCATATCCATTGCAATGACTACTGCCTTACAGATATCCCCCCAATTGATAACGGCAATAAAGGAAAAAACCATAGATGATGATCAATCCTTCAATCTAAAGGAGTGTTTAACCATAATCAATGAAGAAAATGAACTGGAAAGTATCTTCATTATTGACAAGAATCATAATCTTATCCTTGATGCCAGCTCAGAACATTTAGAGGGAGAAAAATATCAATGTATGGATGTTGATGATACTACCAAAATCCTTGATGTTTTTTTGGGTAAGCCTTCTTATTCCAAGCTATATCGTAAGGGAAAGCAGATGTTTAAGACAGGCTTTGCTCCTTTGAAAAAGCCTTGTGGTGAGGTGATAGCTATCCTCGGGGTTGATGCCAGCCCTAAATTTTTGGAAGTTTTGTCTAAGATAAAAGAGGTACTGACTTACATTGGCATAGCCAGCCTTGTTTTTGGTGTTATCTTTGTGATTATCTTGCTTACTGTTATAAATGGATTTATCTCTGATCTATTTCATGCAGAAAAATTTGCCAGTCTTGGCCGTTTATCTGCCGGGATAGCTCATGAAATCAGAAATCCATTGCAAATAATCGGCAGCACAGCAGAGTTATTAAAAAAACGATACCTTTCTCAGGATAATTATGACGAGTTGTTTGATTACATCCCTGATGAGATAAAAAATATGAATAAGACGATTGCTAATATTCTTTCACAGACCAAGGATATTCCACTTAAGATTGAATTAAATGATCTCAAAGAATTACTTGATCAGATTATTAACAGGCTGTCTCCTGATATAGAAAATGCAAATGTCAGAATAAATAAGCATATTGAGCCAAAAATTGGAGAATTTTATTTTGACATGCAGCAAATGGAAATGGTATTTCAAAATCTTATCCGTAATGCCATTGAAGCCATGCCTGACGGTGGGGTGATTGCTATTAAAGCATACCCTTACAAGAACGGTAATCATTTTATAGCCATTGAGGTTGGGGATACCGGACATGGAATTCATAAAAGGGATCAAAAAAGATTGTTTGAACCATTTTTCACAACCAAAGAACATGGCTATGGATTGGGTATGCCCATTGTATTTGGGATAATTCAGAAGCATGGAGGAAAGATAATGGTAAAAAGTAAACCAAAACAAGGCACAACCTTTACCATGCTTTTGCCATGGAAACAAGGAGAAGGTAGATAATGAGGCTTTTGATTGTTGATGATGAAAAAAAAATATTGATGCTCTTGAAGCAATTCCTTCAGGACGAAGGGTATGAGGTAGAAACGGCTGAGAATGGGTTTAAGGCAATAGAAAAGATAAAGGAAAATGCTATAGATCTGGTTATCACTGATCTGAAGATGAGTGGAAAAGACGGGATAAGTGTCTTAAAGGAGACAAAGGCTCTCTCACCTCGTACAGAGGTAATTATAATGACTGCTTATTCTTCAAATGAAACAGCAGTCACGGCATTGAAGGAAGGTGCCTATGATTATCTCATTAAACCCTTTGAGAACAACGAACTGAATCTCTTGGTAAAACGGGTTGAGGAAAAACAGCAACTGAAGAAAGAAAATATAGGGCTTAAAGAGAAATTAGAAACACCCTATAAACTTGATAACATCATTGGCAGAAGCGAGAGTATGCGGGGCATATTTGGCATGGTAAAACAGGTTGCCCCTACCAATACTACTGTTCTGATACTTGGCGAAAGCGGTACAGGCAAAGAGTTGATCTCCAAGTCTATTCACTATAATAGTCCGAGAAAGGATAAGCCATTTATAGCTGTCCATTGTGCAGCCATGGCAGAAACCCTCTTGGAAAGCGAGTTGTTTGGACATGAAAAGGGGTCATTTACCGGTGCCCATGTCAGAAAACTTGGCAGATTTGAATTGGCAAAGGGTGGCAGTATTTTCTTAGATGAAATAGGAGAAATAGCCCCATCAATTCAGGTAAAGCTCCTGAGGGTTCTTCAGGAGAGGGAATTTTTCCGGGTTGGTGGTGAGGCAGTGGTTAAGGCAGATGTTCGTGTTATTGCTGCTACCAACAAGGATCTTGAACAAGCCGTTAAAAAGGGTGAGTTCAGGGAGGATTTGCTCTATCGGTTGAATGTTTTCCCTATTACCCTGCCCCCACTTAGGGATCGGAAGGATGTTATTCCTGAATTAGTCAGACATTTTATCAAGAAATTTGGGCAGGAAGGAAAAGAGGTGAAAAATGAGGCAATTGTTCGCCTCATGCAGTATAAATGGAATGGAAACCTTCGGGAATTGGAAAATGTAATAGAAAGGGCATTGCTTTTTTCTGCCAATGGACCAATCACTACAGCATGCCTTCCTGGACATATTCAGGAAAATCAAACAATTCCTGTCTCTGTGTATATCCCTGATGAGGGTGTATCATTAGAAAGGATTGAACATGAGTATATTCTTAAAGCAATAGAAAAGGCAAAGGGAAATAAGAGTAAAGCAGCTAAATTGCTCGGTATTACCCGTCGGGCACTTTATTCAAGGATGGAAAGGTTTGAGAGGGGAATATCAATAGACACGGATGAGGACGAGGACGAGGATGATATGTAGCTGCAAGCAAGGCATAGGCAGCGTAACAAAAATCGTAACTATTCAGGCAGTAGAATACAGGAGTCAGAATTCAGAATTAAATCAGGCGACGCAACTGTTCGTAATAATCTACTTTAGATAGTGAATCCAAAAATCATGCAGGTTCTTTTATTCTGATTCCCGCATTCTCCCCAATTCTCCCTTTTCTCCCTTTCTCCTTATTTACACATCTGGATAGCTGAATAGTTACACTATAAATTCAATATGTTCTGGTAATAAAATGACAAATATAAAAATTGACCAAATAATTCGTTCCAAAAGAAAGACAGTGTCCATTGAGATTACACGCGATGCAAGGCTTATTGTGCGTGCTCCCAAGGCAACACCTTTAGGTTTTATTGAAAAATTTATACTTAAGAAACGCCTCTGGATACAGGACAAACAGAAATTGGTCAAAGAAAAACACTCTCAGTCCCAACCAAAAGAGTTTGTCAATGGAAAGGAATTTTTATATCTGGGGAATACCTATCGTCTTTATATTGTAGCTGAAAATGCCCCACCACTTCTATTGCTTGGTCAGGAGTTTTGCTTATTAAGGACATACCTTTCTGAGGCAAGGCAACTGTTTATTGATTGGTATAAACAACAAGCATATGAAAAAATTAAGGAGCGGGTAGATGTGTATTCAAATCTATTTGGACTCAAATACAACAAATTCAGCATAACCGATGCCCAAAAACGCTGGGGTTCCTGTAGTGCTAAGGATAATCTGTGCTTTGCATGGCGGCTGATTATGGCTCCTTTGTATGTTATAGATTATGTGGTTATCCATGAATTGACACACATTGTAGAGAAGAATCATTCTCAAAAGTTTTGGAATAAAGTCAAAATAATAATTCCCAATTTTAAGGAAAGCAAGAAATGGTTAAAAGAACATGGGCATTTATTGGTAGTTTAGATAGGTAGGGGCGAACGGTCGTTCGCCCCTATTGTAATGGTATATGACATTGTTGTAGGGGCAGGCCCCCGTGCCTGCCCTTAAAAAGCCATCTTTGTTGCCAAAGATGCGGTTTGAGTCTTTACCCCATTCTTATCAATAATCCCACGATGGATATAGGTTAAAATTACATTATCGCTCAACCCATAGGTTATCTCCTGAGTGGTTATGCTGTTTTTAGCATTAAGCTTAAATAAACTTTCCCCTTTTTCTCTTACTTGATCATAAGAAAAGGAAATGCCTACATTTTGTTTGGCTATTCGAGAGATAAGATTATTATCTACCTCCAATTCACCGTGTATCCTTGGCTCACCTTCCTTAAAGTTTTCCATAGAGAAGCCTATATTAATAGCCTTAAGTATCCTTAGTGTAACCTCTTCATACCATCCTGTTGACTTTTTGGCAGAGGATAGGGATGCGGTGCCTGTCCTCATCACCTCATAAAGGGAATTAAAAACACCCGGAACAAAGTTTTCACCCAAATTTCTCATCTCAATCTTATATCCAAGATCAGCATCTATTAAGTTAACATAACTCATGCCACCTAAACCATAAGCCATCCCTTGTCCAAAGTCCTGTATCGATGCCATGTCTACATGAAGTTTCAACAAGTTTCCAAAGATAGGCATTCCAAGGTCAATGCCATAAGCAGTAAGAGCTTCCTTGTTTCCAGGCTGAGGCTCAGTATCGGTTACACCGCTTAATCCAAGATCAATCCTGCTCAGGACAGGGATATTTATATTCATCATTTTTAATGGCTTACAGTAAAATCTGCCGCCAAAAAGTCTTGGGTCAGCTACATTATTAACCACAGTTTCTATTCCACTATTTTTCAGATTAACATCTATTTCAGAGCCAAGTACATTTTTACTGGTAGCAGTACCTTGATTTGAGTAGCGGTTAAGGATAAATCCATGCCCAAGGGTAGCCTTATCCAAGGTACCTAATCGGGCATAAAGTGGTTTAGCCCCTTTCTCTGCCCAACGGATATATCGAATAATATTACCGGCATCATCCAAATCCTCATTCCTAAAACCATCTTCATTCCAACGAGCAAGTATATTCAGTCCAATGCCAAGCTTACCAAAACTAATGTCAGGCTGGATAATAACCTCATTATAATACTTATTATCAATCATCCTTGAGCCTACTAACCCTCCGCAGGTTAAGCCCTTTTTGCCTGTCTTTTCCTTAGGAGCTGCTGGTGATGTTTCAGGTTCTTCCACCTCTTCCTTTTCCTTTTTAACCTCTTCCTTTTTGGCAGCTGGTTCTATATCTTCCTGCCATTGTTTTTCAAATTCATTTTGTTGCTCTGGGGTAACATAAGCAGGTATTGATATTTCTTTACTTGGTGTGATATTAGAAAATTGACCCTTTAGAACCATGTACTTTTGAGTGTTCATCAAGTCTTCTACCCAGACAGTTCCATCTTCCACATAGATTGATGATGAGTCATCGTCATTTACAAAATTACTCCATTTAGTACCCCTGACACCTGCTAATGCCGTAGGCGTAACAACCTCAAAACTCGAGTCTTTGTCTAATTTTTTAATCTCTGTACGAATCTTACCTACCCAGAGCTTAACCTTGGAGGCAAACCTTTTTTGTCCTTCCTGTCCCTCAATTTGTTTCTTTAATTCCAAAATATCCATGATGGAATTTGCACCCATAACTATAGAAGAATCAATGCCCAAATCAAGACAAGCCCGACTCTTTTCAAAGGTCCTTATTCGTTGATTAGCCTTAAGCTTCATCCCAACCGTTGCTTTTTTCCATTTTACATCACCAATA
This sequence comes from bacterium, assembly GCA_043823615.1. GTDB lineage: Bacteria > UBA9089 > CG2-30-40-21 > CG2-30-40-21 > CG2-30-40-21 > CG2-30-40-21. The sequence goes on along the minus strand of JBDRAP010000092.1, from coordinate 3,926 downwards.
GCCTGAACCTCTACGAGTCCGGATACCTTAGTCAGGCTAATTTCCTCTTCATGTGTGGTGGTGGTGGTGGTTCCACTCGCATAGACAGGGATGAAGAATGCACCCATCAAAAGAATCGCTGCCAAATAACCTATCCTGTATACATTTCTCTTTACTGCCATTTCTTAAACCTCCTGCTAAAATTTTAAGGCACTTCTGCCATTTTTACCACACAATATAAATTGCAAAAGCGTAATCTGACTCTTGTATTCTGTATTCTGTATTCTGATTAAATGGTGGAGGCGGTGGGAATCGAACCCACGTCCGAAGACTTAAAGATAAGGCTACTACGCACATATCCTGTGTTTTAATCTCCATCTTCAAGCTTCCACAGGCAGAATCCTAAAGATGCCAGCTTGTTTTGTCTTGCCAACCCCTGCCTAAGCAAGATCCAAGGATTAGCCAGCCTGCTAATTTACACCCTATAATAGTCTCACAGGCAAAGAACTACCAGGATGCGCAGCTAACTAAGCTGCGAGAGCCAATTCGTTGTAGTCGTCGGCAATTATAAAGTTCTGCCTTTTTACGAGGCCTGGCAGCTCCTCGGTACGCAACCTATATCCTTAAAACATCCCCGTCGAAACCTTTACGCCCCCATTTTATTTTTGACAGGATGAACAGGATAAACAGGATGAACAGAATAGCATGTAGTCAATTCTGTGTCAAGTTATTTATCAGATTGCATATATTATCCTGTATTATCCTGTTCATCCTGTCAAAACTATCGATAATATTTCATTGCCCTTCCTATCTCTCGATCATTTATTTTTTTCTTGATAGTTTCTCGTTTATCATGAACTTTCTTACCCTTTGCCAGTCCCAATTCCACCTTTGCCCTTCCAGACTTAAAGTATAATTTTAATGGAATCAATGTAAGTCCTTTTTCTTTAGTCTTACCAAGCAGACGAGCAATCTCAGTTTTATGAAGAAGCAGCTTTCGGACACGAGTCGGCTCGTGATTCATGCGGTTTCCAAAACTGTACTGAGCAATATTTGCATTCACCAGAAAAGCTTCATTATTTCTTATCTGAGCAAAACTATCATTCAATGATACCTGATTTGTACGCAAGGACTTAATTTCTGTACCCAAAAGTTGTATCCCAGCTTCCAATGTCTCAAGTATCTCATGTTCATAATAAGCCTTTCGATTACTGCATATTACCTTTTCCATATATGCTGCCTCAACTATCCTGTGTTATGCTCAATTTAGAAATCCCTTTCTTTGCCTGGAGAAGAAGAACCTCTTGTGAAAATCCACCATCTGACAGCCCAACCTCTGTATCCATGTCCTTTTCTAATATCCTTAACACATTCTTAAACTCTCTTGCCGAGTGATTATAATCTTTATTATCATAATATAGATTAGCAAGATGAAGATGGGCAATGGCAAGATCCTGATCAAGATAAATAGCCTTTTTTAGTTCAGGGATTGCCTCTGTTGTTCTTTTCTGTTTGCCCAGCACCACCCCCAAAAGACAATGAGCAGTCGGCAATAATGAGTTTATTTCAATCACCTTACGACACTCATCCTCTGCCTCTCCATACCTTTCCTCATTAGCATAAATATCTGCCAGCATTAATCTGGCATCCACATGTGTGGATTTAAGACGAATAACCTTCCCCAACTCTACAATTGCCCGATCATAATGCTTTGCCTTAAAATAATCCTTGGCGCGCTTAAAAATAGTATCTGCACTTTCAACATCGATCTTCCTGACTACCGGTATCTTTATCTCTCGTTTATACCCTGTAGGTTTTTCCTGACCAGCAATCTTTTTATAAAGAAAGCAATTATCATGTTCAACCAGGTTGAACTCATCTGATATCTGAAAAAGCGACTCTGACATTCCTATAAAAAGAGTGCCACCATCCCGCAAACTCTGATAAAAGTCATGGATAACCCTTCTGGTAGAATCTATCTTAAAGTATATGGTTACATTCTTGCAAAGAATAATATCCCAATAATTACCCATCTTTGTAAGTGGATATGGTTCACGAATAAGGTTAAAATATTCAAATCTGACCATCTTTTTTATTTCATCATTCAGGAGATATCTATTTTCTGTTGTAGTAAAATACTTTTGAACATATTTCTTGTCTATTGCCCGAAGCGACCATTTGGTATAAATACCATCCCTTGCCTTTTGCAGTGCCCTGGTGCTCACATCTGTAGCCAGAATCTCTATATCCCACAGGGAAGGAATGGTCAGATTTCCAAGAAGAAACATAGCTATAGAATAAGGCTCTTCCCCTGTTGAGCAGCCTGCACTCCATATCCTGATACTATTATCTCCCCTTTCTTTTTTATACTTAATAACATCCGGCAGGATATATTTATCAAGAATATCAAAATGTTTGGCATCACGAAAGAAATATGTCTCTCCAACAGTTAGAAGATTCATTAACTCCTTAAACTCTTCCTCGCCTCTTGGGTTAAAATTGATAAAACGGTAGTATTCCCGATAATCCTTCAGGTTTAAGGCAGTAGTTCTTGCCAAAAGGGCTGTTCTTAGTGTGTCAAGCTTGCTGTCATCAAGAAAAAGTCCTGCATTATCTGCAATATATCGCTGAAACAATAAAAATTCTTCCTCTGATAGATCAGGACTAACCCGATGATATTTTTCTTCCTCAGTCATTCATTGTCTCCTTTCTCAAAGATGGCAATAATAGTCTTATCATCTTGCAAACATTATAATACCATTTATCCAGTCTTATGTCAACATTAATCTTTGATTTATTGTAATTGATCAGTGATTTAGTAGGAAGATGTGTAAGGAGAAGGGGAAAGGGGAGAATTGGAGAAGAATTCCCAACATATTGTAATAACATATCTTTCCCCACTTCTCCACCTTCCCCCTTTCCCCTTTTTTACACATTTATATAGCCTGCTATCTTCTTTTCCCTACTGATAACTGACCGATTGCTGTGCACAGGTTGAATTTTCTTGCAAAATTTTCAAAATCGTGGTATACTAAAACTTACAATTGAGAGGAATAAAAAATATGAACAAGGGATTATTAATAGCAATTGAGGGTATAGATGGGGCTGGCAAGACCACACAGATAGATATGCTCAAGGCATGGCTTGAGGGTAGGGGATTATCTGTAATAAAATCAGAATGGTATCGAACCAAGTCGATCTATTCCCTCAATATGCAACTCAATTTGGCTAATGAAATAGATGCAAAAACAGCCTTTATCTTGGTAGCTGCTGAGTTTGCATCCAGACTTGAATATGTCCTGAAACCAGCACTTGAGCAGGGATGCATTATCCTGTGTGAAAAATATATCTATACTCCTATGGCAAAGGATGTAGCTCGCGGGGTAACACCTGAATTTGTCAGGCTTCTCTACCAAAATGCACCTGTGCCGGATATAACCTTTTACCTTGAGGCTGATGTTGACACTGCCCTTAATCGTATCCAGAACACTCGAAAATTGCAGTTTTGGGAATCAGGTATGGATATGCTCATGGATGTTAAGGATGGGCTCAAACTTTATTATGATGGAAAAATCGATCAAACAGCCATGGCAAAGGGATTTCTTGCCTTTCAAGTTAGAGTAATAGAGGAATATCGCCGACTAATAGATGAATATAGTATGATTGTTGTAAATAAACACTACAATATTGACCAGCAGCAGGATTTTATTCGGACACAGGTGGAACGGATGCTTGAAGCAGCGGATATGGGGTTGAAATGATGAAAAAATGGATTGCTTGTTAGCCAGTAGCAAGTGCAACAGGAGAAGAAAGAACCACAAAGGGTGTAAACACTTAGGGAAAATAATTGCGAGTAGTAACTAAGGTAATTGCAAATGAGAAGAGTTTGACAAGTGGTTGTATCTTAAGGAGTTACACCCTTTGTGATTCTTTCCCTCTGTAAATGA
>JBDRAP010000091.1:0-10610 GCA_043823615.1 bacterium | reverse complement strand
GAAGAAATAACAGCACTCATTACAGCCATTGGAGCTGGTGTGGGACAGAATGACTTTGATGTTAAAAAGATAAGGTATGACAGGATAATTATTATGACAGATGCTGATGTGGATGGTTCCCATATCCGCACATTACTGCTTACCTTCTTTTTCCGCTACATGTTGCCATTGGTTGAAACAGGACATGTGTATATTGCTCAGCCCCCATTATATTGTGTTAAAAAAGGCAAGGAAGAGCATTATGTTTTCTCAGATGCAGAAAGGGATGAAAAGCTGAATGAATTAGGCAGACGAGGTGGTGTCCATGTTCAGAGATATAAAGGGTTGGGAGAAATGAACCCTGACCAATTATGGAAAACAACCATGGATCCGGCAACAAGAACAATCCTTCGTGTTGTCCTTGAGGATATGGTAGAAGCAGAGAGTACCTTTAGTATGCTTATGGGCGATAAGGTTGAACCAAGAAGAGAGTTTATCCAGCAAAATGCCAGATATGTCAAAAATCTGGATGTGTAGAACCAACCAGGAAGAGGTTGAAGAAATTGGCAATTGATTTTGATCAATATAAGAAAGAAAATAAAATGAAATATCTCCAGCAATTAACCCAAGTAGAGTTACGATTTCCTCATAGAGTAGGAAGAGGAAGACCCAGAGACGCGGAGAAACATAAATTATTGCTTTTGCTGGATTATGCCCGAATGAAGAGAAGATTATCCAGCGGTGAAATTGAGCGAATAAGCACAAGAGTATGGCGGGTTAATTATCCTGAAGTAGAGGCAGTCCCCTGTGCCTGCCCCTCTGTTTTATCCACAAATTCAAACTAAATCGTCTTCAAAAGCTAACTGTGTTGACTTTCTCTTTCAATATATCTGCGTCCACAAAAACCTTCTTGTACCCATACCTCAACCATTATGTACTTAGTGGTACAATTCAGATATGAACTACTTCCTTATCATTCACCTAACATATTGCACCAACAGGCATTACAGCATTTCATCCCTGCAATCAAAATCTGGCATGTTTATTGCTTATATATTTATCGAAAGCAGAAATAGGTAGCTGCGAGTCTTAAAATGTTCTAACATAGTATAACATGCCCTCATTAAAAATGAGGGCATTTTTGTTTGCAATTATTCACATAAGTGAAGTGTAACAAAGGGGCAACATAACTAATACACCATAACATTAATTTCTGCTAAATTATATAATATGGCTTCGTACCTATTCAGGCATAAACCATGATTAAGGCAGGGACAAGGGGGTAGCACCCTTGGCACCCTGCAGCTACAGTTATTTGTAGAGACTTGTAGCTCTGCAACCTGCCAGAGGTGCTACCTCCTTGTGGTTGCCTCTTGTATGTCAGACAGAGACAAAGGAGGCAGCACACCCTTGGCAAGGGGGTAGCACCCCTCTGCAGCTACAAATCACCTATGCTGGGTAATGGGTCAGTTATCAGTGGTAGTCGCAGGCTTTAGCCTGCGTAAAATAACGCAACCTAAAGGTTGCGACTACCAATTCCTACCAATGCTGACAAGGAATGTTAATTAGGGGCGGGTTTTTGAACCCGCCCCTACAGAAATGCTATTCCATTGTTATATCCAACAGAGTACTTATTGAGGTATCAAATGTTTTCTTACCCCGTCCATCCTCATTGCCATCTGCAACTACCTCAATACTATCGCCTGATGAGGAATAGCTAAAAAGCCCAATTCCATCCAATCTTCTGATGGTGTTAATATCAATACTCCAAACACCGCTTGAGTTTGTCCTTGCAGATGCCCAAGCAGATACCCCTGAATCATTGCTTGTGTTTGTATCCCTTAGCCTGACATAGACCATGGCATTCTCAACCGTTCCCCCACCCTTCTTTACACTACCAGATACCATGCGAGGTGTAATCAGACTGATTGCCCCGCCTGTCTTGAAGCTATAATGTTCACCATTATTATCATCGGTTGAGCCGCTGGTGATAATATCATAGTAGTAGGTGGTGCTTGCTGCTAAGCCGATAATCGGGATATAGTGTTTTGTATTTGGGCTGTTTTCACCGCGAATATCATAGGCAAGGCTCGTCAGGGCAGCACTGCTTGTTCCATACCGTATCCAGCCTGATACGCTGTCCCATGTAACGAAAGAGACAACAGCGGTATTGCTGCCAACATTAGAGGAGGTGATACGGTTTGGCGAGTATCTACTCCCATCATTGGCATACACAAAGTATCCCTTGCCAGGCTCAATATCAAACTCATCACCAAGCCCAATATCAACCCTTAGTGTCTTCCATGCCCCACCCTGCCATGATTGGATGGTGGTACATGTGCCCTCTTGATACAGGATATCCTGACCAAGAAGCTTGGCACTTATGGTTCCAAGTGAGGATAGTCCAAGCAGTCGTCCACTCATTGTTCCTACCGGCAAGCCAATCAGGTTCCAGCCGGATACAAGCCTCAGTTGTTGTGTCTTAACCGGCACCCCGGTAACCGTAAACCTGCTTGGTGCATTACAATTACAGTAGACAAAATACCCCTTGCCGGTCTCAATATTAAACAGATTGCCAACATTAATATCCACCCTTCTTGTCTTCCATGCCCCGCCCTGCCATGATTGAACAATGGTACACTTTCCACCCTGGCTGTTGATGGCATCACCAAGGCTCTGTGATGTGTAGCTGGTTGATGGCTTTAGCGGCAGGGCATACAGGTTCCAGCCTGGTACCAACTGAGTAGAGGTTGATATTGTTGGGGCAGCATTGGTTGTTACAGATAACTTATTTGACAGTCCGGACCAATTGCCTGCCGTATCAGTACCCGTACCATCCCAACTCTTCAGGTAAAAGTAATAGGTTGTATTGGGCGATAAGTTAGTAACTGTCATACCCTCAGGAAAGCCTGCCTTACTGGGCCATGGCTCGCCAACACACGAGATATAGCTGATGCTATCATCAAACACAGCCGTAGGTGAAACAGCTCGGCGAACATCATAAAGTGTTGCTGTCCCCTTGTTATTGTTATCACCCGGAGATGTCCATTCTAAGGTTACAGAGGACTCTGTCTTTGTTACCTCCTTGAGTATTACGACAGCCGGCGGCCAGATATCGCCCGGTGTAGCCGATGCTGTACCAGATGGCTGGCTCTCATCATCTCCATCAACGGCTGTAACTACATAATAATATGGAATATCCTCATCCATAGTTATGTCAATGTAACTCGTCTTTGTTCCGAGATTATTTATGGGAATCTTGGTAAATGTCCCGGCATCAGGGTTGTCGCTTCGATACACATTATACCCCTTTGCCACAGCAACCGTATTCCAGCTTAAGGTAACAGAGCCTGGCTTACCAATAGCTACAAGCTCATTTGGTGCGGTCAAAAGTGCAGGTGCCGCCTTAATGGTCAGGCTGCCAATGGGCAAAGGCGTAACATCTTTTCCGGTAAAGGAATCATTAAACTTGATGCCGGTTGTATTTATCAGGGTATACTCTACCGTGGGTGCTGCTGCCCGGACAGGGGGGCTAAGTTTGCCCGCTGCCTTCTTTGGTGCTGCCTTTAGTGGTGGAGCAGAGGTAGATGTCCCTGCCGGCGGCGTAATGGAAACGGTCATCCTTACCTCTTTGATTGCACCAGGAGTAATATTGCCAAGGTTGTCCCAGACAACCGTATCCCCTGCTATACGACTTGGTACCGAAGCGGTTGAAAATGTTACCCCGGCTCCAAGGGTAACAGAGCCTTTAGCAGCATTTGCAATATTGTCACCCTCATTAAAAAAGGTTATCCGCAGATCAACATCGTTTTGCTCACCCATAATCAATTCTTTGGTTAGCACCTGATTGAACCCGCGCCGTACCCCATCAAGGATATATTTCATCTCAACCCTGGGACCATGTGCAATAACGCTCTGTGCAGTACTGGCTTCCGTACCGGTGTTATTAAAATAATCCCTGTACTCAATATTTGCCCCGCTATTAACCTGCTTCGTCCCGCTGGTCGCTGTATCAATCGTGGATTTCACCACCACGAAGAATGCCTTGGTCTCTATGCCGTCATATGTCCATGGTACAGTGGTTGCACTGGCCTTTGGATCCTTAATACTGGACATATCGAATACTACATTTGGACCTGTCTGTTTAACATGGATATCCCTGTTTGCAATATCCTCAAAGTACACAGATGAGCTTGTCCCGCGTATATCCCGATCCACATCCTGTATCATCATATGCATAAATGTATCTTTCTCCTTCTCTGTCATCAGCTTTGCCTTTTCAACCCTAACAAAATTAGGGAAGCCATCCTTGAGTGTGATAATATCTGCCTTGCCATAGGTAGTGGTTATGCTGCCCTGATTATCGTACACCCCTATCCATGCCTCAGGGATGATACTCCCCGTGGTATTCTCAGGAAGGCTGCAGAATTCAGAGAGCTTTCCCCCTGGATCTGTGCAGGTAAGCTTGAATTTTATCGGATGTACCTTGCCCTTGTCCTTATCCGGGATATTGCCAGTTGTTACCTTGAAGTAGATAACGCCCTTCCACGACTCATAGATGGCTGGGTTGTCCTTTTGTGAGGCAAGCAAATACACCAGATCGCCATGTATGGGTGGGATGGTATTCCATGTTACATTATCGTCAATAGTCATCCACGATGGAACGGTCTCAGTAGCAGGCTCTATCTTTACATTCTCAAGGTGATACGCCTTACCGTTAAAGTCTCCGAGGTTATTGCAGACCTCGATACGAACAATCGTACTATCATTAGAGTTCAATCTTGAAGAATACAGCCTCTCATTCTCCCTGCCACCAACAAATATGGTAGAAGCAAGCCCGCCAAACCCATAGCTTCTAAGATATGGATCCATCTCAAACTGCCGCGGCTCATACGGGTCCTCAACCTTGATGATATGATAGATGGTATCGCCATAGTTGCCAATATTCACTGGTGCCACATTTTTGGTAACCTTAACATTGTTACCTATGCCAAAGACACCCTGAACATGGGCATTGAATATCTGATACTGATTTGGTCCTGCCTTTGGGGTATGATAGACATACTCAGTGCCATTATTTACCTTCATAAACCCTTCCCTGTGGACATCAGAGTATGTGGTCATGGTGGCAAAAACATTAATCTGCTCCCTTTTTCCGGCATCTAACCGCTGTTGAAACTGGAGGATATGAAACATACTCTCTTTATTATTAATCTCCCTAACAAGCTGAGTAGGACTGCCAATCTTTTGCAGGTCATCACAACTCCAATGTCCATACTCGATATTATACCCAAGCCCCTTGAAAACCGAGCAGGTAATCACATTTTGATCCCGATTAAGGTTATAGATAGCAGCCGGCTTAACCACATCCGGGAATATGGTTGAGATATTGCCTGTCTTAATAATCAGGTGCAGCTTTGCCGTTTTGGTGATGTCATACTCAAGAAATAGTTTCTCGCCATTATTCCGAATATGATCATTATTCAAATCCTCAAATAGCTCAAAGGTATCATTGACCTCTGGGTGAAGCTTAACTGTCGGGAAGAAGTCAGACACCTTGGCATACTGCGGGTCCATTGTCCTGAGTGTAGCCGTATGAGGCCTGTCCCAAATATCTTGATAGGTAAGCATGGGTATATCAGCCGGGTCTGTTACCCTTGGAGCATATGCCCCGGAGGATGCGAGAAGCTCACGATATGGAATCGGGTCCCCGCCAAGCAGGATCATAAACCCTAATGCAGGTGCATCCATGATCACCTTGCCGTTGACCACATAGTTATCCGGAATATTGGGCAGGGTTCTCATGACGATGGTTCTGGCATACTCAACCCCATCTGGTGGCAGCTCAATCGCACGGATGCCATACCTTATGGCCGGCTCAAGGTAGTCATAGCCCTTAATAATATTCTGATCCGTGCCAGTAGCATTGCTAAGTTTGGGCCATGTAAGCTTAAAGGCAGGCAGGATCAGATCGCCTGTCTCTGTCTTTCGGATAAGCGGAACATTGTGATTCTTTCCCCATACTGCCTTCTTATACTTTTCAGGGATAACAATATCATTCCCCTCTGGCTGCTCAAAGACATAGGTTGTTTTCCCATCCCAGTCATCAATACTAAACTCTTTATTTATCTTGCCCATCGTTTCTGCCGGAAGCGGATATTTATTGTCCTTGAAAAAATATGCCTTATTCTGTATCCAGATAGAGTTATTGTTGCCATTGTTTGTATTCCAGACAGCCGATGGAATACGGCGATAGTTTGTCGGGTCAATGGCCGGCGAAACGAGTGCCACCAAGTCCTGGATATACACCTTTCTTGCCTCTGTATCCTCCTTGTTTTCAATGGGAAACTTTACATCAAAATGAGTGCCGGCACCAGAAACAGCATAAACAGACTGCTTTTCAAGGGCACGATCGCCCACAAGCCTTGCCGCCATCTGTGCCCGCATCTTTACCGGCAATGTGTGAACAGTCACCTGCCTGTTGCCTTCGGTATAGATTGCCTTTGTCTGACAGACCACAGTCTCACCCTTTTTCAGGGCATCTGCCTCTGTAAAGACAGTGTAGCAAAACGAAAGCCTGCCCTGAAGCATTTCAGGGAATATCCATTTGAGGGTAGTAGTACCGTCTGTAATCGTCTCCTGATTCGTAGCTGGTGGGGTAATATTTGACTTATCCGTTATCCTGAACCCTTTTGGTATCTCAGAGATAACCTCAATACTCTGAAGCGTTGTATCCCAGAAGTTAGAAAAGCTGATGCTGACATTAACCGGCACATCTTTTTCTAATCCCGGGATAACATCCCTTTCTACCCTTTCATTGAACTTTTGCTCGCCATCACATGCAAGAGCCGCCTTTTGGCTCATTGCCCAAAGCACAGGATTGAGTGCTAATGGATAATATTCCCGCTTGTCTGCCGGGTGGCCACCCATGAGGATGACCTTGCCAAGCCCGCGTTCAGAGGCGACAATAGCCGGCGGAGAATTACTGATATTGGTATATATAGCTACAGTCGTCTGTGTTCCCTTTGCCACAAGCATAGGATCATCAAGGACATACATGGTATCACTCAATCTGGCGAAGACAACCGGCGAGGATGCATCCTCTATTCGAAGCTCTCCAATGCTGTCTGAAATGTTTACCCGATTATTCAGGTCAACTGTTCCTGTCCCAACCAATCCAGCCATCTCGGCGATATAGTTTGACTCGCCCTGGCTGTACAAAAACCCACCTGCCTCAACAAATGACCTGATATTGTTCAGACCTGTCGTACCCACTGCAGTCTTGATTTCATCCATATAACCCTTTTTCACTGCCGGGAAGATAATCATGTCATAATTGCTGAGTGCCCCACCCTTTATCCCTGCCTCGCCAACACTTGTAAACTCCTGAGCCTCCCAGAGATACATCTTGAAGAGCCTCCAAAAATAGCCCTCTTCCCATGTGATAGGCTGGTTACAGGCATCCTTAATATCGCTGGAGAACAAAGCAATCCTGACCGGCTTCAGGGCATAAGATTTGGTTACACCAAGTACCTGTCCCATACCAACCCCTGGCTCGGTTACAACAGTAGTAAAGCCGGTAAGTGTACCTGCTGCTGTTGAGGTTGAAAAGGTTGTTCCGCTTCCAGAGGAAAACTCTGAGATGAATGTGCCCTGTAAGTACCTCTTCCCATCATACGGCAAGGCATTGCTTATTGTCCATGCAACATTGCCGCCATTTTTTACATGGGTAAACACAGCCTTATAGGCATTTCTTAATCGGTCAAGTCCGGCTAAAGAGCCTGTTCCAGCCTGCTGACTTCCCATAGGGATGATCACGCTCTGTGGCAGGAATTGATAGCCCATGCCAAGTGGCGTGCCGGTTATCTCCATGGAGTAATCACTTGGGTATTGGTTGGTATTATAGGCACGGACAGAGATATAATACTTGGTACCATTATTAAGCCCAGTCAGAGTATAGGTGCATACCTTTCCTGCATCCATGGGCTGGTTGTACGACTGTTTATTGCTTGTACCGCCGCAAGAGACAGTACCATAGTATACCAAGTATCCGCCAACATCCGGTACATTGGTTGGGCTCCAGTTGAGAATAAGCTGGGAATCCATGGCAATTGCTGCAAGATTTCCAGGCGGGGAAGGGAATTTTCCAGTGGTAGTACCGGATTTACAGTTGGAAAGTACTGAAATATTGCCGGCATCGTCTACTGCCTTCATAGCAAGGTAGTATTTTGTATTAAATTTCAAGCCGCATACAGTAAATGTCTGTGCCTTTCCACCAGATAACGGCTCCGGCTCACCAAAGATCTCTGTACATGAGCTCCAGTTTGCCTCAAGTATGGGTGTGGTAGAATAGCGAATATCATAAGAGGTAACAGTACCGCGGCTGCCATTATCACCCGGTGCTGTCCATGAAATATCAAGTGTGCTGGCAGAGGCAGTACCAATATTGAGGTTAGTGATTGCCCCTGGTGCCAGCTTGTCCACAGAAACAATGTTGGACAGCCCAGAGGTATTGACTGCCTCATCAAGGGTCTTGATGCCAAAGTAGTATTCGTCGCTATTCAAAGAAAGCCCGGAGACAATTGCTACCTGAGCTTGTTCTGCCTGAGATGGTATGGGTGGATTTGGCACAGATTTAGCAAATGCCCAGTTTGCCTCGGTTATAGAAGATGTGGCATATCGAATATCGTAAGTCTCTGCATGACCTGATATATCCTTATGCCAGGTAAAGGTGCCGTCATCACCGGGTGCAGTCCAGACAAGCATCAATGAGTTACTGGTTGGGTTAACGATGCTCAGGTCAGTGATTGTCCCGGGCGAGGTAGTGTCCTTTGTTTTACCAGAGGCAACAGAGCCGCCGCTTGGGAAAAGATTAGACATGAGAGAGGATGAAACACCATCTGATGCCTTCAGGGCAAAGTAGTACTGTGTTTCAGGCTGTATGGTGCGGCTGCCAAATGGCTTTTTTATGTCCTCATTATCAATAACCACCATATGTTCCCTTCCACCTGCCTCAGATGGGGTTGGGATAATACTATCCTTCGGCACATTTGGACATGAATCGAAATCAGTAATAGGAGAGGTTGAATATTTTACGGTATAGCTGCCTGCAACACCCTGCGTCCCATCACCACCCGGCGAGGTCCAATTCAGGATCATGCTGTGGTCTGTTGGGTCAATGGCATACTCTTCGCCCTGCCACTTGTACTTGCTGTCAAGGTCTGAGACCATCGACGGTGGAATATTGCTTAAGAAGACAGAGGTGGATACCGGAGGAGAGTATTCGGGATAGGCTGTAGTAGTGCCAAGATCCTTGTAACAAAAGATGCTGTAGTAGTATGTCTGATTAAGGCTAACATTATCCTTATCCACATACTCCTCCTGCCGAACATTGTAGATAGTTGCAGTAGCGTTGTAAATAACCGTAGCCGAACCAATCGTGGTACCAGTAGCATAGGTGGTACCAGTGGTCGGGGTAGCAGTAAAGGGTGATGTGTCCCGCAGGATAAGGACACCCTTGAGGCTGTCAACCGGCGGGTTTTGCCATTTTAATCGGATGCTGTCGTTATTTGATTGGACAGAAAGGTCTGTAACCGGATTGATCGCCCAATCAAGGAGATCAAACCCAAAGGTAACCTTTGCCTTTGCCGGTAATCGCACATGGAACATGTCTACCAGCTGAAGGTCAATAGTATATGTACCGGGTGTCAGGTTATTAAAGGTATACTCCAGACTATGATGGAAGAATCCCATCCATGGCTCCTGCAGGGTCGCACTGCCAACCTTTGTCTCCTTCCAGAGCACAACCGCAATATGCCCCTCAGCCACCTCCTCTCCTGTAGATGTCAGGCAGAAGTCTTCCACATGGAATCTGGCAGTAATCGTGCCATTGCCTTTCGTAAATGTTCCTGGCGTTGGCCACTCAATGCTCAGGGATGGCACATGCTTGGCAGTCGTAAAGGCAACATCCGTGATATTAGCATTGGTAATGGTGCGAATAATTGAGCCGGGTGTAAATTTCAAGCCCGACTGCTCTGGGGTGATGGCGTATGTACCCGTACCAAGCTCGGTAAATTTGAATGAGCCGTCAGATTTGGTAAGCACTGTTTTAGATGTAGTACCTGCGGATAGAGATACAGCAATACTTCCCACAGTAACAGTAACACCACCTGTAATCGTACCGCTCAAGTCATATGCCCAGACAGGCAAACAAGCAAAAAAAGATAACACCGACAGCACCACAAACATTTTCATGATTTTCATAACAACCTCCTTAGTGAATTTTTGAATAATTTGCGAAGATGACTGCAAAGAAATAATCAGCAATTCTTATTTTGAAGGGAAAAGGAAAAAAGATGTTTATTTCATCTTCATTCTGGATTCTGGATTCTGCCTATTTGAACAATTATCCTGAATAGTTACACTATGTTTATATAATAGCACCATTATCAAAAAATGTCAATAGTTAACCTGAAAATTTATCAAAAAATTTCCGACCTGTGCGGTTGTGGATAATTACATCAAGCTTATAAAACACCGACAATTGTTCCGTTAGGAACATAATATCGGTAGAACAATTATAAACAAATCAATCAGTTCCGTAGGAACTGTATAATTTCAAACCGATTGAA
>JBDRAP010000090.1:0-6599 GCA_043823615.1 bacterium | reverse complement strand
TGTCATCTGTGCTCTGTGCTCTGATTTATTCTCTGTGTCTCTGCGCCCTCTGCGGTTAGCTGAATTGTTACGAGAAATTCATTTGAAGGGGATATATGTCCAATTACAAAATGCCGGCTATATGGTTATAAAATATGAAATTTCTAAAATTACCAACAAATAATCTTCATGAATTTATATTAAATCTAAAAAAGATTGGTGAGGTTCATATCCCTATAAAAAAAGGGGAAAAATCATTTGTCTTCCGAAAGACAAGTGAGCAGGAAGATATCTCCAAAATACAGCTTGATTACCATAGAACCATCCTTCCATTAAAAAAATATTTTTATCATCCTACAGAAACCATGTTTGAATTTTCTAAAACTGGATTTGTCCAGCCCGAACAACCACTTGAGGTTCATGATATTATCTTTGGGGTGCATGCCTGCGATATACATGGTGTTCTTACCTTGGATCTTGTCTTTTCTGGAAAATATCGTGATGATTATTATTTTAATAGGAGAAAAAATGTTTCTCTGATTGGGCTGAGTTGTATGCCTGATGAATTTTGTTTCTGTAACTCTATGGCTACAGACTATGCAGAGACTGGTTTTGATCTGTTTCTTTCCGAGATACCAGGGGCTTACTTGGTCAGAATTGGCACAAGTAAGGGTGATGACATGCTGAACCTCTCCCGTTCATTGCTTGAAGAAATAACCCATAAGGATGTTGATGCTCACAAAGACTATTCCCTTGCAAGAAAAAAGGCATTCAAGAGGTCTCTTGACATACGAAATCTGCCGGAGATTATGGATCTGGAGTATGAAAGCAATCTGTGGGATGAGTTGGGTAATAAATGTACCAGTTGCGGGACATGCTCCATAGTTTGTCCTACATGCTATTGTTATAGAATGTTTGATGATATTAATATGGATATGGAGTCAGGCAAGAGAAGGCGGCAGTGGGATTGCTGTTTATTTCGGGATCATGCTATGGTAGCTGGGGGACATAACTTCAGACAAAGCCGTTCAGACAGGTTTAAGCATAGATGGCTGCATAAACAACAGTCGTTTGCCGGCGTTTTTGGAAAACCAAGCTGCGTTGGCTGCGGAAGGTGTATTGAGGATTGCCCGGCTAAGATAGACATTGTTGCTGAATCTAATAAGATTCAGGGAGTATAAATATGCAATAGGACGCAGATTTTCGCAGATTTTCAGGATGAATTTCAATTGTAGCTCAAGGAGAAATCATGACCAATCCCTATATGCCACATCTGGCAAAAATAATCAGGATAATTCCTCAGATGGATGATGTCAGACTTTTTCAGATAAGGCTTGAGGATGAAAAAATAAGGAATGAGTTCAGGCACAGACCAGGACAATTTGTGATGATCTCTGTTCTGGGTACAGGTGAGGCACCCATCTCCATATCATCCTCACCTACAAGACCAGGGATTGTCGAGCTTTGCATCAGAAGAGCCGGCAAGGTGACAGATGCCTTATTCAGATTAAAAGAAAATGCCTCTGTTGGGATAAGGGGACCATATGGTAATGGCTATTTTATGGAAAGGATCAAAGGAAACAATCTCTTGATTGTAGCTGGCGGTATTGGTATGGCTCCATTGCGATCATTGCTCTGGTACAGCCTTGACAATCGGGACGATTTTCAAGATATAATCCTGATGTATGGCACAAAAACCCCAAACGAGATGCTCTTTAAGGATGAGCTTTTTTCTCTTTTGGATAGAGGGGATATTAAATGTCTTTTGACTGTAGACAAGGATGACACAGGTACATGGAAGGAAAATGTTGGGGTTGTAACAAGATTGTTTGATATGGTTGGACTGGATGCAAAGGTGCAAGGGTACGGAGATATAGAGAGGGAAGTGGGCAGGGAGCAGGGGAAAATGGAAAATGGAAAATGGAAAATGGAAAGTGAGCAGGAGGCAGAAGACACAAAAGCACAGGGTAAGAACAACTCAAATGTTTTGCCTGTGACAACATATGCAGCCATTTGCGGTCCACCCATAATGTATCAATTTGTGTTGCAAAAGCTTGTTGAATGCGGCTTTTCTAAGGATAGAATCATGATGTCCTTGGAAAGAAGGATGCAGTGTGGGATTGGTAAGTGCCTTCATTGCAGCGTGGGACATAAATATACCTGTACCGATGGACCTATATTTACCTATTGGGATGTTATGAATATGCAGGAAGTAGTTTGAGGGAAGGTCAGACAGGTCGGACAAGTCAGACTTATTATGAGGTTAAAATGTCAAAGCCAAAGATTGGAATATATGGATTGTCAAGCTGTGCAGGGGATCAGCTTACCATCCTGAATTGTGAGGATGAATTGCTTGAGATTGCCTCAAGGGTTGATATTAAATCCTTTATCATGGCTCAGACTGGGAATGAGGAAACAAATATTGACATTGCCCTTGTCGAGGGAACGGTTTCTACCCAAAAAGACCTTGAGAGATTAAAGGAGATACGAAGCAGAGCAGCCATCTTAGTAGCCATGGGTACATGTGCAAGCTGGGGCGGGATGTATGCCATGAGAAACGATATCCCACGGGCAGAAATGATTAAGGGTGTGTATGGAGAAAAAGGAGTCGAATATTTTGATTCGGCTTCTTCACCGGAAGTGCTGCCTGCACAACCGCTTAAAAACTTTGTCAATGTTGATCTGTCTATCCCTGGTTGTCCCATAGAAAAGAAATGGTTTCTAAGGGTATTCAAGGCATTTCTTCATGGCGATATAATAGAGCTTCCAAATTTTTCTTTGTGCAGTGAGTGCAAGATGATAGAAAATGAGTGTTTATTGGTGAATAGGCATCTGTTTTGCCTTGGACCAGTCACCATTGCCGGTTGCAAAGCAAGGTGTCCGTCACACAATATCCCTTGTATTGGCTGCCATGGACCCGTTGATGAGGCAAACTATGCTGCAGAGGTTAAGATCCTGTCAGATATGGGATACACCATTAAAGAGATAAAAAGAAAGATGGGATTTTTTGTATTTAATCCAAGGCTGGAACAGATTCAGTAATCCCTTAGTTATCGGTTGAGAATTGGTAGTCGCAACCTTTAGGTTGCGTTATTTTACTCAGGGCATAAAGCCTGCGACTACCACCGATAACTGAGGGATTACATAAACAAGATAAATTATCTTGACAGAATAAGTTATTTATGATAAATTTTATCCATCCTGTCAAAAAGGAAAGGTTAAAAATGGCAAAAACACTTTTTTCTATCAATGTAAATAAAAGACTAATATGGGACTATCCATGGAAAGAAGATGAATACCAATCCTCAAATTTCTTTAACTGGTATCTATCCAGGGTATTAAATAATGGAACATATATTGATATAAGACAAATTCCATTAAGTATTATTCGTGAGTATCTTGACAAGCTAAATCTTTCAAGAAAAGTAGAAGATTTCTGGAAACGGTATCTGGGAAGCAGGGAATAGGGAAGGAGCTAATAGGAGAATAAAGTATGATGAATGTATTAACTGAATTTCAGATTCATTTGCTTAAAAAAATTGCCCAAAGTAGATTAAAAGATTCCTTTTTTTTAACAGGTGGAACGGCATTATCTGCATTTTACCTTCAACATCGATTATCTGATGACTTAGACTTTTTTACTGAAGAAGAGCCGTATATTAAACTTGTCCCCCAGATGATGAAAGAGATTACAGACTCACTGGGTGCAACGATGGAAGTAAGTAGAAATTTTGCCTCATTTATTGAAATATTTATTACCAAAGGTGAAGATGTTATTAAATGTGATTTTGCATGGGATTCTCCTTATAGACTAAAAGATAAGGTCTATCAAGAAGATTATGGCATATTCGTTGATAATTCTCTGGATATAGCCTGCAATAAACTCTCTGCTCTCTTTGATAGAAAAGAGGTAAAAGACTTTGTTGATATCTATTTTATTGACCGCGAGTTGTTCAAGTTTGAAGAAATTCTACCAAAAGCAAAAGAAAAACATATAGGCATGGATAACTATTGGCTGGCTGTATCTATGAACAATATCCATCATTTTAATAAACTCCCCTTTATGATAAAATCTGTAACACTTGAAGAATTAAGAATTTTTTATCTTAAAAAGATTGAGTATTTAATGTTAGACTAAATACTTGGAAAATTCCATCGACCTTGAGCAATTAGAAATCACCATATACTTGAACTGTTTTTAACTTACAACATAGTGTGTGAAATGTCAGCGACAACGAGATTAACACGATATATTAAAGGTAATTGCAACTGAGAAAAGAGGAAGAACCACAAAGGGTGTAAATATCTTAGGGAAAATAATTGACGAATAAGTAAGGTAATTATAAATGAGAAAAGCCTGACAAAGGTATCCCACGCCTGTTTCAAGAAGTCTTGATGACTTAATTGAAGAAGGTGCATCGGATGTCTCGGTATCGCGCTCTGGTGAAACACTTCGTCAGTCTGAATGGCGGGATAAACTTTTAAGTAACGGTGTTCGTGGTAAAGGTGGACAATATATCAGATTTAGCCGTGTAGAGCCAATGTCTGGCACTCGTTATATTCAGGCAGAGGCAGAAACAAAACCGGAGGAAGCTCAAGATCGTCAACGAGTATTTATTGTATTTGGTCCTGAACACTCGCCCATGGAACAGCGTCAGGTTGCCCTTGCCCTTGATGAAGCACAATCACTTCGTCCTAAAGCAGATATTATTTTGTTTGCCGCATTTCAATTTGACCCGGAAGCGGCAAAGGATATTGATGAGATGAATTGGCCTGGAGTAACTCTTTTGCGTGTTCAGATGAACGCCGACCTTTTTACTGATGACCTTAAGAAGAAACGCACGGGTGATGACAGTTTCTGGCTTTTGGGACAGCCGGATGTTTGCATTAAGGAAATAGAAAAAGGTAAATTCCAGGTAGAGGTAAAAGGATTTGATTATTACGATACAAAAACCGGCAATGTAGTTTCAGGGAGTGATAAAAATATAGCCGTTTGGATGCTTGACACTGATTATGACGGTAGAAGCCTTTTTCCGCGGCAGGTATTTTTTCCTATGTCGTCTGAAGTAGAGGGTTGGAGCAAGCTTGCCAAGAATTTGAAAGCAGAAATCGATCAGGAATTAATTGAGGCTTATCGTGGGACTATTTCACTTCCTTTCTCATCAGGTGAATATAAACAGTGTGCGGTTAAAATCGTTGATGACAGAGGTATTGAAAGCCTGCGAATTATACATCTTGGAGAATAGAAATGAATGCTTCAATAAAGGAGTCGTTGTCATGTTCAATTTAACTAAATATGTTTCAAAAGCAAAACTGGAAGAATTTTGTACCAGAAATCATATTAAAAAATTGGCTGTATTTGGTTCAGCTATCAAAGGGACAATGCGTTCGGATAGCGATATAGATATTCTTGTTGAATTTGAAGAAAATAACATTCCCGGATTAATAACATTTTGCGGCACGCAGAACGAACTTTCTGATATTATCGGACGCGAGGTGGATTTAAGGACTTCGCAGGATTTGAGCCGATATTTTAGACAAGAGGTAGAAAAGACAGCTGAGGTGCAATATGCGAGTGGAAGATAAGATACGAATTTTAGTAACCGTTCACCGGCAACATTTCTGCCACAAAGGCACGAAGACACAAAGGAATAACAATGGAATTTGAACCACTGTCCAATAGAGAGGAAGAGATAGCGAGGAAGATAGTGGACGCGGCATACGCTGTGCATAAGGCATTGGGACCAGGCCTATTGGAGAAGGTGTACGAGGTGTGCTTCTGTCATGAACTCAAGAAGAGGGGGCTGCGGCATCAAAGACAGATAGAAGTCCCTATTGTCTACGATGGTATTACCTTTGACGAGGGTCTTAGGTTGGATGTGCTCGTGGAGGAGCTTGTAATTTGTGAGCTCAAAGCGATGGACTCTGTCAACCCTGTGTGGAAAGCCCAATTACTGAGCCACTTGAAGCTTACGAAGAAACGATTGGGTTTCTTGATCAACTTCAACGTGCCGCTGATCAAAGATGGTATCAATCGAATAATTTTATGATCTTGGTGTCTTGGTGCCTTCGTGGCAGAACGAGTTGCCCCCTGAACGATTACCAGCATCTTAAAAATATTAAGGATGAAAAATAGTGTCAAAAACAATAGACAAATTAATTATCAATTCTCCATATGAGGAGCCAAAGGAATATTGGTCATATGAACGCACTACTCGGACATTCAGTAAAATCGAGGGCAGGCGTCCGGCTGGATATATAATAGCGACCCCGGGTTCAAAGGCAGTTGACGATCCGGGCATATTCGTAGAAATGCCCTTGGTTAACAATATCAGAAAGCGTATTCAAAGGTGGCGAGAGAATGGTTATCCGGGGGTAACCGGTATCACGAAACGATTGCTTGACCACTGGTATAATCTTGAGGAACGGCAGTATCGTAGATTCTTTTTCTGGATTGTTAGCGATTTCGGCTTAAATGATTCCGACCTGTGCGGTTGTGGATAATTACATCAAGCTTATAAAACACCGACAATTGTTCCGTTAGGAACATAATATCGGTAGAACAATTATAAACAAATCAATCAGTTCCGTAGGAACTGTATAATTTCAAACCGATTGAA
>JBDRAP010000089.1:0-5858 GCA_043823615.1 bacterium | reverse complement strand
ATCTCAAATGTGGGATCCAACATTAATCCTACACCCTCCATCACTATCAGGGTTTTTGCCAACAGGAGGAACTCAGGCAATATCCTAAGATTATTTTTGATAGCTATTTCCAAAACATCCTGCAGCATCTTGCCAATCTTTAGCTTTTCTAAGGGTATTTCATAATATCTTTCAACAAAGGTATCTAAATCTGCCTTTAACGCCCGTTTATCAACATCCTCATCTATTGTCCCTAATCTCCAAAAGCAATCTATGATTTGTTGCGTATTTTTAAGCAGCATTCCCAGAATAGCATCTGCTATGTTTTGCTGCATCCTTTCATCTATCCTGCCTACTATCCCAAAGTCTAAAAAGGCAAGCCTGTTCCCCTCCAGACACAAGATATTTCCTGGATGTGGGTCTCCATGAAAAAATCCATCTATAAATACCTGTTTCAGGATAGCCTTTGCCCCATTTCTGGCAATTATTTTTGGATCAAGCCCTGATTCTTCTATCCGTTTTACATCACTTATCTTTATACCGTCAATTGCCTCCATGGTTAATATTCTTTTACTGGTTAATTCCCAATAAACCCTTGGGATATAAATTGTTGGCTCATCCTGAAAGTTTTTTCGGAATTGTTCAATATGATATGCCTCTTTGGTAAAGTCCAACTCTTTCCTGATACTCCTTTCAAACTCTCTGATAATGCCAACAGGATTATATCTTTTGATTGAAGGGATTCGTTTTTCCATAAGGCTGGCAAATGCAAACAGGATGCGAAGATCAGCCTCTATTATTTCCTCAATCCCTGGTCGTTGAATCTTAACCACTACAGGCAATAAAGATGAGGAAAACACTGCCCGATGAACCTGAGCAATAGATGCTGCTGCCATTGGTTGAGCAGAAAACTTAACGAATAAATCCTCAATCTCAAGACGCAAATCTTTTTTAATTACAGCTCTGACATCTTCAAATGAAAATGGGTGAATATTATCCTGAAGTTTTTCAAATTCTTTTATATATTCGGCAGGAACTACATCCGGGCGGGTACTTAATATCTGACCAAACTTGATAAAGGTTGGTCCCAACTCCTCCATTGCCAACCGAAGTCGCTCCGGGACAGAAAGCCATATCTCATGAGCCTCTGGTGATGATCGATGAATAATTCGTCTCCAAAAGGAAAGATGATGCTCAAGATTCAGCCTTGAGATTATATGTCCCAATCCATGCTTAAGCAACACATTTACTACAAACTGAAACCGTTTTATGTCCTTATATTTGTCTGTAAGATAGGGAATATTCATTGTGTTTTGTACTCCCCCTAAAACTACTACCCTTTCAGGATTGAAAATGTAAGCAGAATACAGACAACTACAAATGTAGCTGCAGGGTGCCAAGGGTGCACCCCCTCCTTGCCCTAACCATTTAGGATGTAGAGTCTTTGCAGGATGCTTTCTGTCTTGTTTTATTATATCGGCGAATCTATGCATTTACTCAAGTTTCTTTGTCCTTTTTGTTACATCCTGTGCAATTAGAAACAGAGAATATATCCGCAGATTTCGCAGATTATCGCAGATTAAAAGAAATTGCAAACAAATTCAACAATTAATGCGAGACAAAGGGCAGGCACGGGGGGCCTGCCCCTACTGACTACAATGCCTTTTTAGATTTTTCTTTCCCATTTTTCTGATAATCTGTGAAATCTGCGTAATCTGCGGATTAAATCTAACTACACAGGTCGAAAAACTTCTTGACTTTTGCCTTGTTTAACCGTATACTATTGAGTACGCATTCATCTTCAGGAGGTCTTTGTTGACTAATGAAAGCTACAAGCCTTGAACAAGCATTGAATAATTTTACTGTTGCTGAATTAATTTTTACGACTGATGCACCCCCTACCCGAAGCCGGGAATTTTATATTGATAGAGATAAAAATCCTTATAATAGATTAAAAACATTTTTGCGAACCAGCAACACCTTTGATAAAATACTTTTTACTGGTCATATGGGTTGTGGTAAGTCAACAGAGCTTAATCGCCTTGCCGCTGATCCAGACATTACTCAAAGGTTTTTTGTGGTTAAATATTCTATCTTTGATGTTCTGGATATCCTTGATATTAATTATATTGATGTGTTGGTTTCTATGGGGGCTCAGGTTTTCATGGAAGCGGTTCGTAGTAACTTAAAAATACCGCCAGAGCTTTTGGAGAGCCTTGAGAAATGGAAAAAAAATATTGTTGAAAGAATGAACATGGATGAAAAAATATCTGGGATGGAACTTTCCGGCTTCTTCCTGAACCTTACGGCTAAGATTAAAATGGAGCATACTACCAGAGAAATAATAAGAGATATTGTTGGGAAAAAGGTCTCAGAATTCATATCCCTCATAAACCAGCTTATTGATAAGATACGGCTTTCATTGCCCCCGGACAAAAATCTCTTAATAATCATTGATGATCTTGAAAAAATCCCTGATATTAATAAGGCTAAAACTCTATATTATGATTCAGGTATTGTTTTGACTAAACCCAATTGTAAAATTATTTATACTGTCCCCATTGCCCTTCATTATTCGGTTGAATTCAGACAGATTGCCGGTAACTTTGGCACTACCTATTTTTTCCCCAATATTCGACTACATCATCGTGATGGATCTGAAGATGAAAATGGCTTTGATACCATGAAAAAATTTGTAACCAATAGAATGGAACAATGCTTGATTGAAGATGAGGCATTAAAAGAGACTATAGCATTCAGTGGCGGGATTGTCCGTGAATTATGCAGAATCATGAGAAATAGCTGCATTGATGCCTTATCTGAAGGCAAAAATATCATTACCAAGGATATTGTCAGGGCAAGTGTGGCTGAGATTCGTAATGAGTTTGGCCGTATGCTTACGGACCAGCATTGTCAGGCATTAATTGAGATAGCCAAAACCAAAATGGTAGGCAGCGATAAGGTCTCTGTTGAACTCTTGCATTCTTTAAGTGCCCTTGAGTATCAAAATGATGAAAGATGGTGCGATATTAATCCTATTGTATCAAAGATTCTTGAGCAATATAAAAAGGTTGTAACTATTCAGGTGTAAAAAAGGAGAAAAGGGGAAGATGGGGAAGTGGAGAAGATTAATAGGAGTCAGAATTCAGGAATCAGAATATTCTTAATTCTGCATTCTGTATTTTCCCCTGTTCTCCCCTTTCTCCATTTCTCCTTATCTTACACATTTAGATAGCTGAATAGTTACAAAAGGTTATTCTTTAAAAATGCTTACATTAGATCATCAAAGGCTAATAAAAAAGATAATTCTTACCTTGAGCCTTTCAGGTAAAAATGGGGCAATTATCCTTTTGGCTTGTTCAGGAGAGGAGCTTCGACAGAAAATAGAATCTATATTGAGGCAAGCATTAGGGAATAAATTTTTCTTTAATTCAATCTATCTTGATGAACAAAACAATAACCTGCCGGCGATTTTGCATAAAGAGACTATGGATAATTCTATCCAAATGATTTATAACCTGTCGGAATTAATCAAAACAGAGGATGCTAAAAAACTAGGAACAGTCCCTTCTTGCTTGCAATATCTTAATTCTGACAGGGAGGTATTTTTTGAAAAACATATCCCTGCCATATTCTGGATAGACAAAGAAACATTAACCAAAAGAATACCTTGGCAGACAACAGATTTTTGGGCATATCGAACTATGAGTGTTGCATTTGAATCAGAGGATGACAAAATAGCAGAGATAAGAAAAAGGATCAAGGGATATAATTTATCAGAAAAAAATTGGCTGAAAATAGCAAGTGAAAGGCAGGGGTTATTAATAGAATACAAGATGGAAAGGCCTGATGATAAGGCAGCAATCATAAAGATACTTACCGAATTGGGGTATGCCCTTTATATCGGAGGCAAATTACAGGATGCTCTCAAGTACAGCAAAGAGGCACTTGAGATTAGCCGTGAGATAGGGGATCGCATGGGTGAGTCAGTTGCTTTGAACGGCATTGGGACGGTTTACCAATCGATGGGAGAGTCGCAGGATGCTCTCAAGTACATGCAGGAGGCACTTGGGATTAGCCGTGAGATAGGAAATTATATGGTTGAGTCAACTGCTTTGAGCGGTATTGGGATGGTTTACCAATCACTGGGAGAGCCACAGAATGCTCTCAAATACGCACGGGAGGCACTTGAGATTAGTCGTGCTATTGGAGATCGTATGGCTGAGTCAATTGCTTTGAACAGCATTGGGCTGGTTTACCGATCACTGGGAGAGCCGCAGAATGCTCTCAAATACGCACAGGAGGCACTTGAGATTAGTCGTGCTATTGGAGATCGTGCGATTGAGTCGTCTGCCTTGAACGGCATTGGGCTGGTTTACCAATCATTGGGAGAGCCGCAGGATGCTCTCAAGTACCTGCAGGAGGCACTTGAGATTAGCCGTGAGATAGGAAATTGTATGGCTGAGTCAACTGCTCTGAGCAACATTGGGCTGGTTTATCAATCGCTGGGAGAACTGCAACATGCTCTCAAATACAGCAAAGAGGCACTTGAAATATTTGAGAAGATTGGAGCAGTTGAGATGGCTGAGGATATGAAACAAGAAATAATAAAATTGGAGGCATTATTTAATGAATTGGTACACAAAATCTATTGATGAATCATTGCAAGATTTGCAAACAAACAAGGAAAAGGGACTCACTCAGACAGAGGTGTCAAAAAGATTAGAAAAGACAGGACCCAATCAACTAGTCCAGGAGAAACGAACCAGCCCATGGAGTCTATTTCTCCATCAGTTTACAGATTTCATGATCCTTATACTGATTGGGGCATGTATTGTTTCAGCACTGCTTGGAGAATGGATTGATGCCATTGCCATATTGGCTGTTGTCCTGTTCAATGGTATCATGGGATTTGTTCAGGAATTTAAGGCAGAAAATGCACTTGCTGCCCTGAAAAAGCTGACCGCACCAACAGCATCAATACTGCGGGATGGAGAGATTCATATCCTGCCGGCATCAAACATTGTCCCTGGTGATATTATTGTTATTGAAACAGGGAATATAATACCTGCTGATCTGCGATTGATTGAATCTCAACGGCTGACCATTGAGGAGGCATCACTTACAGGCGAGTCTGTTCCTGTTTCAAAAAAGGCTGCCATAACATATGAAAAAGATGTCCCACTCGGTGATCAAAAAAATATGGCATTCATGAGCACTGTTGTTACCTCCGGCAAGGGGTTAGGGATAGCAGTTAATACCGGAATGTCGACCGAGCTTGGTAGAATAGCCCATATGGTTCAATCTGTTGGAAAAGAAACAACCCCCCTTCAAAAACGATTAGAACAATTTGGTAAGGGTTTGGTCTATGCCTGTCTTGCCATCTGCATCATTGTCTTTGTAATGGGCATAATGAGGCATGAGCCTTTTATAGATATGTTCCTTACCGCTATAGCTCTGGCTGTGTCTGCTATCCCTGAAGGACTGCCTATTGTGGTTACCATTTCATTGGCTCTGGGTGTGCAACAAATGGTTAAAAGGCATGCCTTGATAAGAAGGTTGCCCTCGGTTGAAACATTGGGTTGTGTTCAGATTATCTGCTCAGATAAGACAGGAACGCTGACCCAAAACGAGATGACAGTAACCAGAATAGCTGCTAATATTGATAAATGCTTTGAGGTTACTGGGGTTGGATATACCCCTGAGGGACAATTTTATCAGGAAACAGTTAACATTGATCCCAAACAGGATAATGCCCTTATGCTGTTACTTAAAACAGGCAGCCTGTGTAATAGTGCCCGGCTCTATAAAAATGAAGAAGGCTGGAGGATGATGGGAGATCCCACAGAAGGAGCTTTGATTGTCGCAGCCAGAAAGGC
>JBDRAP010000088.1:0-2017 GCA_043823615.1 bacterium | reverse complement strand
GTTTGGAAACAGTTCTAATCTTAATCTATTATATTTCTCAAAGAACTTCTGCTCTCTTGTCCATAATACACAGGCTAAATCAAAGCCTGGTTTGTTTATTTTGTATGCCTTAACAAGCTTACCTTTTAATCCTAATTCATCTAAATTGAGTATTTCATCTATATCCTGAGAATCTTGTGGTTTAGAAACAGCATTATTGTAGCTCTTATATAACTCCCCATCTCTTCCCCAAAAAAGAATAGCCAAATTTTTTGGGAATTTTTTATCCATCTCACTCTCAGGGATAAAACAACACGCATTGTTCTCGTGTGCTACCTTTTTATATTCAGGATAGAGTTTTATGGAAAATCCATAATTCTCAAATCGTTGCACTGTCCCCTTAAAATCAGGATTTGCCTTTCTGACAAATTTTCCCTTTTCTCCACATCCAATAAACACACACAGTCCAATTGCTAACACTACTATCCTTTGTCGAGTATACATTTATTATAAAATCCTCCCTATCAAGATTGATACATTGTAACATCTTGTCAGCTATTTTGTCAAGGATTTTTATCAAATCTCTACAATTCTCTTGACGAAAACATGGGGAATAGGCTATAATGGCAAACAGTAATTACATGTTATGTCGTACTACATTTCAGGAGAAAAAAAAGATGAGTGAATTCACGCCGATGATGAACCAATATCTGCAAATAAAAAAGGATAAGCCTGATACCATCCTTTTCTTTCGTCTTGGGGATTTTTATGAGATGTTCTTTGAGGATGCATTGATTGCCTCTCAAATCCTTAGCATTACCCTTACCGCTCGCGAGGCAGGCAAGAATAAACGGGTGCCCATGTGCGGTCTGCCATACCATGCTGCTGAGTCATATATTGCCAAATTGATTAAGGCAGGCAAAAAAGTAGCTATATGTGAGCAGGTAGAGGACCCAAAAACGGCTAAGGGATTGGTAAAAAGAGAGGTAGTCCGCACTATTACACCAGGGACTGTTCTTATTCCAACATTATTAGAGGACAAGGTTCATAACTATCTTGCCTGTATTAGTAAGGATAAGTTAGGCATTGGACTGGCGTTTATTGAGCCATCAACAGGGGAGTTCAGGGTGACTGAGTTTAGAGGGAGCCCCTCTGGCAACAGTGAGGCTAAATTATTTGCAGAATTGACCCGAATTGGTCCAAAGGAATGCCTTATTTCTGATAGGTTACGGGATGATGCCACCTTTTCTGTATTTACTAAGGGTATATCCATGTCTGTTACCCTTCAGGATGACTGGATATTCAGCTTAGATACAGCCCAAAGCACCTTGTGCGGATTTTTTGGCACAGCTACCATGGATGGGTTTGGATGCAGCCATCTTACCCATGGTATTAGTGCTGCCGGAACAATTATTCGCTATCTTAAGGAGACTCAATCCTCATCCTTGAGCCATATCACCAAGATAACACCCTATCGCCCGGAAGAATTCATGGCTATTGATCCTGCAAGCTGGCGAAACCTTGAATTGACTAAAACCATCAGAAGTGGAGAAAAAACAGGCAGCCTTATCTGGGTTTTGGACCAGACAGTTACTGCAATGGGCGGACGAATGCTTTGCTCATGGATACATCAACCATTACTAAAGGTAGAAGAAATAGTATATCGTCAGAATGGAATAGAGGTATTTCACCAATCATCTTCTTTACGGGAAACAATCACCACCTGCCTGAAGTCTGTTCATGATATGGCAAGGCTTGCAGGAAGGATAGACGCTGGTTTGGCAAATGCCCGTGACTTAATTGCCTTAAAGGAATCCCTTCTTGTTGTTCCGAGTATAAAAACTGCCCTGTGTTCTCAGCAGGGTAAGGTCATGGAAGAGATATTGCTTGAGCTGGATGAGCTACGGGACATTGTTGAGTTAATAGATAGTGCCATTCATGATACCCCACCGCTTTCCCTGCGGGAAGGGGGAATAATAAGGACAGGATATAATCAGGAATTGGATGAATTACACTCCATGACAAGGGATGCAAAGGG
>JBDRAP010000087.1:0-2764 GCA_043823615.1 bacterium | reverse complement strand
GTAGAGGTTGTAGAACATGCCTGGGGTAGCTGGGATGTAATCAAAAGTACCCATAAGTATGTTAAGAAGACCGCAGATACATTGGTGTTTGAAGTCGAAATAGCACCTGATAAAGAGGAATCTCTGTTGTATACTGTGGGTTATAGAAGATAAATTTGTAATTATTCAGTAGAAAGAATTCAGAATACAGGAGTCAGAATTCAGAATGGAGACGGCGACCACAAGGAGATAGCATCTCTGGCAGGTTGCAGCTACAAGTCTCTACAAATAACTGTAGCTGCAGGGCTTGTCCCTGTCTTATTTCTTCATTTTTTATTTTTTTCACGGAGAGATGCTGGAGCGGTTGAACAGGCACGCCTGGAAAGCGTGTGATGAGGAAACTTGTCCGAGGGTTCGAATCCCTCTCTCTCCGCCAGATTTTTTTTGTAATAGATCAGATCTGTTACCCTACAATTGCAAATTTCCACTCACTGTCCTCAACTGGCGAAGAACATTTGTGCCATTATGCTCTCCACATCTCCTGTTCTACTTCTGACTATAAGACTACACAACTATGGCTGTTAATATCCACATATATTATCCAGCCCTCAAGCCTTTTGTTTGGGTATATACCTGCCACAAGGCTTAAATATTCTCTTACCTGTCGTTGATGTGCTTCATTGTATATCTCCCCGGATTTGAACTCAATTATTATTACCCTATCCGGGAAGACAAGCATCCTGTCCGGGCGGTGAATTAATCCATGGGTATCAACTATCTCCTTTTCGCAATAAACCTGACAAGATGACAACATACCCTTTTGTGGATGGGCAGAAGATAGTGGATGGTTCTCCTCCTCTTTTGTTGTCAAGACAAACCATCTCCTGACATCTTCATCGTCAAAGAATCTCCTCATCAAAGGGATTATTTCCTGCTGCTCCGTAGGTAACGCTGCAAACATGGCTTCCAGCTCTTTTTCCCACTCAGAAGAAAGCTGCCCTATCCTTGCCAGAAATTCGTGGACAAGCCTTCCCCTTTTCTCGGATGCTGTATCCATCTTTTTCTTTTTATTCACTAATTTATCCTGCCATTCATGAAGTACTTGCGGATATATTCCCTTTATTTCCTGCTGGCAGGAATAGCCCTCTGTGTTTCTATCTTCTTGACTGCCGATTTCTACCTGCTCACCATACTCTATAACAGGATTTTCATCAAAAAAGATAGGTGCCTTAAGTTTCCCATTCATACTTTCGTATTCTGGCACAAAGATATACATCTCATCCTTAGCCCGGGTAAGTGATACATAAAATGCATTTAGCTCATCTGTCAATTGGAGGCTGAACTCCTTTTGATATAATTCTTCAAGCCTTGATGACACACTCCTTCTCTTTTCATTAATCTTATAAGGGATGCAATTACCATCGTTATCCATCTTATAAACCATTTCGATTGACTTATTGTTCAGGTAGGCAAAAGGAATAATAATCACTGAAGACTGAAGCCCCTTTGCCTTATGAATCGTCCAGACTTGAACAGCATTTGCATATTCAGGCAAAACAGCCTGAAAATTTTTCTTGTCTTCCTCTGTCCTATCCTCATTTTTCCATTTAGCAAGAAATGCTTTTAGATTATTCTCACCCATTGTTTCGCAATGCGTTAAAACCTCAAGGAGTTGATAAAGAAAACCCTCATATTCAGGAAAATTCTTAAATATTGCATATTCCTTAAGAATCTTGTTTGCAAGGTCATATATAGGCAAAAATCCAACTGCATGGAAGTATGGTTCAATATATATTTCCCATACTTCACCCCACTCCTCCCTGAACAGGGTGTAGAGTGCCTTGTTATTTCCCCGACTCTTCAATAAAAATGCAAACACATCCTTCTGTTTTAGCCCGGTTGCTTTGCAAAAAATATCACCTGAGATAAAGCAGGCAAAGGAAAAATCATCAATTGGTGAGTCTAAAAATGCAAGAAATCTGACTATTTCACAAATGAGGTGGCTTGAGGATATGTCAAGTGTTTTTTCTGAGGCAACAGGGATGCCTTGTGTTGACAGAATATTAGTAATCCATGATGCCTCCTGATTTGTTCTGACAATAATTGTTACCTTGTCTGGAGAAAATCTGGGGAGTATCTGGTTTTTTAGCAATGATATTAATCGTGCCTCAACCTCTGCATTCATCTCCTCCTTTGAGAGCTTTCCCTCTGTTGGGATTCTCTCTACCCTGACAAACCCTCCCTGTGATTTTTTTACATCAGGTTTTTGCTGAACACGGCTGTAGGTATCATAGATGCAAGTTAGATCCGCTTCTTTTTCAATATCTTCTATCCACTTCCGGAGATTATCCTTGAAAAAGATATGATTCACAAAGGATACAATATGTTCACGACTCCTGTAGTTTGTTTCTGGAAATTTCTCCTGAATATTATCAACAACACTACGAAATGCAGTCTTTGCCTCATCAAACAGGTCGCTGTCTCCGCCTCGAAACCGATAAATAGCCTGTTTTTTATCACCAACATAAAACAAAGAGCCTGTCTTGGAAAGTGATTCCTCAATAAGTGGAAACAGGTTTTCCCATTGAAGCCTGCTCGTATCCT
Source organism: bacterium (assembly GCA_043823615.1). Classification (GTDB taxonomy): domain Bacteria; phylum UBA9089; class CG2-30-40-21; order CG2-30-40-21; family CG2-30-40-21; genus CG2-30-40-21. The sequence goes on along the minus strand of JBDRAP010000087.1, from coordinate 181 downwards.
GAAACTCATCTATAAAAAAATGCGATATCCTGTCGCCAAGGTGAAGATATATATCAGGGACAATTGCCAAAGGGGTTTTCTCTGCCAGAGGGGCTCCCTCCGCCAGAGGGGCTCCCTCACCTTGTTGATAAAGAAAATCCTTGAGCCTGAGGTTTAAATCTGTCATAAAGATTATCTGCCC
>JBDRAP010000086.1:0-8788 GCA_043823615.1 bacterium | reverse complement strand
CTTATTAGTAAACCAGGCGGACTTACCTCTTCAGAAAGCCTTTGTTGCGGCTTGCCTATGATTATTGTTAATCCTATCCCAGGACAAGAAGATCGTAATAGCAGATATTTGGTAAAGCATGAAGCTGCCATAAGGGTATCTCACGAAAATGAAATAGATGGGGTAGTTAATAATTTGCTTCGGAAGCCGGAAATATTGGAAAAATTGCGAGAAAATGCTCTTTGTCTGGCAAAACCCAATGCTGCTACAAGGGCTGGAGAGATTATTATGTCGTTGGCAAATGGGGATACGGGGGCAAGCCTCGAAGGCGGACTTTAATAATTCAGGTAGTCAGAACTTAGAATCTGACTCCAGTCTCCCATCAATCAATCCTATAATCCTGTCTGCCCTTTCTGATAGTTTTTCATTATGCGTTACGATTATCATGGTTTTATTTTTTTTGCGGACAATATCCTCCAGTATTTGAAAAACACTCGTCCCTGTATGAGAATCCAGATTGCCTGTGGGTTCATCAGCCAGGATTAGGTCTGGTTCATTGATCAATGCCCTGGCAATAGCAACTCTTTGCTGTTCGCCACCAGAAAGTTGCGATGGCATATGGTTCAATCTATTAGCCAACCCAACATCACATAATATTTGCTTTGCCTCCTCCCTTGCCTGCTTTCGCAACATCCTTTTGACCAATGCCGGCATCATCACATTTTCCAAAGCAGTAAATTCAGGCATAAGGTGATGAAATTGAAAGACAAAGCCAATTGTCTTGCTTCGATATTTCTCCAGATCATTCTTTCCAAAGATCTCCTTACCCATGAATAACACTTTTCCCTCAGTTGGCATATCCAGCCCACCTATGATATGCAGAAGGGTACTCTTGCCTGCACCAGACGGACCAACAATAGATAGCATCTCACCCTGTGCTACCTCCAGATTTATATTCTTAAGCACAGAAATGCTTTCCTTAGCCATGAGATATGATTTATGCAGATTACTTATTGATATTAGTGGATCACTCATACCTTAATGCCTCCACCGGATTGAGCTTGGCTGCCTGCGATGCAGGATATAGGGTAGACAGGATGCTTAGGGCTATAGCCGCCAAGCCAATAAGCCCAACATCCATTAACCTTATATCTACAGGCAAATAGGTAATATAATAAACATCAGACGGCAGCTTAATAAACTGATACCTTGTCAGAGCCAGACACGCCCCAACACCACCAACACATCCAATAATAGCCCCACTTACCCCAATCATTAACCCCTGAAGTATGAAAATAAATCGAATACTATTGTTTGATGAACCCATTGCCTTGAGAATACCAACATCCCGTATCTTGCGAAACACGGTCATGACCAGACAGGATGAGATATTAAATACCCCTACGAGTACAATAAGGGTAAGAATAATAAACATCATCACCTTTTCTAATCTCAAAGCGAAAAAAAGATTCTTGTTTAAGTCCTGCCATGTTATTACCTGATAATTCCAGCCAAGTTTTGCCTGAATATCCTTAGCTATTTTGCTAACAATGTTTACATCTCTTACCCTTAAGGAAATGCCTGTAAGACTATTCTTATTTTTGCCAAATAACTGCCGGCTATCATCCATGGAAATAAACACCAGCTTTGAATCGTATTCATACATTCCAGAGCAAAAAATGCCCTTAATTCTAACCTCACGAATACCTGTAAATGTACCACTTACTATAGAGATAGTATCACCTATCCTTAGTCCCAACCTTTTTGCCATTTCTTTTCCAATAAGGGCATCACCTATGCCTATGGAAAACAAGCCATCAATTATCCATTTAGGTAAAAGGCTGACATTTTTTTCAAGCTCAGGTGTGATGCCGCGGATCATAACGCCACAGGAGCTATATTTAGAGGACAGTATTGCCTCACCCTCTATTTATGGTGCTATGCCAATCACTTGTTCATGTTTGATTTTTTTGATTATGTCAATGGTAAGGTCAGCGGTTAATCCGGATACGACAAGATGGCTTGAAAAACCAAGCATTTTTTCCTTTAGCTCGCGTTCAAAACCATTCATTACAGACAAGGTTACAATCAATGCCATAACACCAATAGCCACACCAGCTATAGATGCTATGCTCACAAGAGAAATAAACCTTTCCTGTCGAAGTGTTTTCAGGTATCGATAGGCAATAAAGAATTCATAATACATTACAACCCCCTTATTGCACTGTCACTGGTAATCGGTCAATGCTTGTTAGACACTCGCAAGCCTTGTCACTGCCCTGCTATGCCTAATGACTGGTGCCAAGGCTCTAAGCACCTCATTCACTGAAGCACTATCAGGAAATACATCGAGAATATCGCGGCCGACTACGACAACATTTGTGCCTTCTGCATAGCGTACAGATGTAACACCTCGCACCGCCCCGGAGAAGTCATATTCATTCCGCATGGTATCCCGATCCTCGGCTTCTTCAATATAGCTATCATTCTTCCTCATATTTCCTCCTCTCAGCACGTGTTGACTGTCTCGCAGAAATGAGTCGAGTGAGGGGTGGCCTCTCAGCAAATGCCACCACCAGCAGCCTCTGGTGAACCGACATGCCGAGCAGTACATACCGCTCCTCCTCAACAGAATGATAAGGATCTTTCATGAGGAGAGACAATGGGTTGCCAAAGACGGTTGATGCTTCCTCAAATGTGACCCCATGCTTTCGGAGGTTTGATTCTGCCTTGTCAGGATTCCAATCAAATACGTATCCCACTACACCTCCTCGTATAATATATATTGATTATATGGATCACCTTATGAGAGAGCAAATTACCGCACTTCCTTCCTTAACTGTGGAAAGAGTATAACATCCCGAATAGAGGCAGAATCAGTGAGCATCATTATCAATCTATCAATACCTATCCCAAGCCCGCCACAGGGTGGCATTCCATATTCGAGTGCCCGAACAAAGTCCTCATCCACATGATCCGGATCCTGCTCAACAAACCTTTTTCTCTGGTCAATTGGGTCATTCAGCTCTGAGTAGGCATTTCCTATCTCTTGGGAAGAAATATAGAATTCAAATCTTTCTGTAAGCTCTGGATTATTTGGCATGGATTTTGCCAAAGGTGAAAGTATGGTTGGAAAATTAGTCACAAATGTTGGCTGAACAAGATCCTTTTCTATCTTGTGATCAAGCACATTATCAAGCAATTCCTTAACTGAAAGCCCTTGCTCTGTGGCTATTGCCTCTATATCCTGCATCCCATTTATCTTTATTTCCAAGGCATTTTCTATTGCCTCATAAACCGTTAATCTCTTCCATGGAGGGGTGAAGTCAAGCATTTGTCCCTGATACTTATCTGGAGGCTTCCCTTTATATTCTGGCAGAGATGTACAACTAATTCCTCTGTCAGTCTCATCATATCCTCATAATCAGCATAAGCCTGATAGACCTCAAGCATGGTAAACTCAGGGTTATGCCGAGTAGAAATACCCTCATTTCTGAAGTTACGATTTAGCTCATATACCCTTTCCAGTCCGCCAACAATCAATCGTTTGAGATACAACTCCGGTGCAATTCGCATATAAAGATCCATGCTTAAGGCGTTATGATGGGTAACAAATGGCTTGGCTGTTGCCCCACCAACCATGGATTGCATCATTGGGGTTTCAACCTCAAGAAAGTCTTTTTTGTGCAAAAATTCCCGGATCATTCGAATAACACGAGAACGGGTGATAAATGTTTCTTTTACAGCATCATTGACCATTAAATCAACATATCTCTGCCGATACCTTGTTTCTATATCCTTGAGCCCATACCATTCCTTTGGCATAGGACGAAGCGACTTGGAAAGAAAAACAAATTTTTCGACCAAAACAGTAATCTCACCGGTTTTTGTCTTAAATGTCTTCCCGCAAGCACCAATAAAATCACCCAACTCTAAACCACAAAATAGAGCAAAATTATCATCACCAACAATATCTCGTCGGACATAGACCTGAACCTTTCCATCCCTGTCCTTGAGGTTGGCAAAGGCAGACTTACCATGTTCCCTTAAGGAGACAACCCTGCCGGCAACACTTACCTGCATTTCCTCTTCCTCGCAAAACTCATTCATCACGCCCTTTGACGAATGGGTTACCTCATACCGTGAGCCAAAGGCAGCTATTCCCATGGCTTGCAAGTGCATTAATTTTTCGTATCTTATTGGATCAAGCTCATTCATTTTATCGCACCCTTTAATTTTTGTAATAGTTCACCGCAGAGACGCAGAGGCACAGAGAATGGAAACTAATCAGATTACAGAAAAGATAATTGGTAAGGCAAGTTGATTTGCCAGTAGTTTACAATGTCAATTTCAATGTTTCTGTCTTAAGGAATAGAATCAAGCGTATGAGCCAATAAACTTTAAGTTTTTCTCTGCGCCTCTGCGGTTAGCTGAACTGTTACTAATTTTTTACTTAAACATATCCTTAACCTTACCTGTAAACCCCTTGCCTTTACCACTCATATCATCAAAATCACGCAGCAGCTTTTTTTGTTCTGTACTTAAGTTTGTAGGAACAACTACCATTACCCGTACATACTGCTCACCAAAGCCATAACCATGGAGGGATGCTATACCCTTACCCTTTATTCTAAAGACAACATGGCTTTGAGTGCCTATAGGTATCTTTAATTTTATTTTTTCTCCGCTTAAAGAAGGGACATCAACCTCTCCCCCAAGGGCAGCCATAACAAAGCTGATGGATACATCACAAAATATATTATTTCCTTCTCTCTTAAAGGTTTCATCCTCCCGAACAATAAGAGCAACATAAAGGTCACCATTGCTCTCCTGATATGAACCGGGCTCTCCCTCTCCGTTTATCCGTATCCTTGAACCGGTCTCCACGCCAGCTGGTATCTTCACTGTAATGCTTTGAGCCTTCATAACCCTGCCTGTTCCACGACAGGAAGCACATGGTGTATCAATAACAGACCCTTCGCCACGACATCTATCGCATGTTCGGGCAACAGAAAAGAATCCTTGTGTCATCCTTACCTGACCGCTTCCACCACAAGTGTTGCAGGTATGCTTTGTCGTACCTGGTTTGGCACCGCTGCCATTACAGGATGAACACCCTTCATTGCGTGAAAACTTGATCACCTTTTCACAGCCAAACGCTGCCTCTTTCAGAGTAATCTCTAAATTATATTGAAGGTCTGTCCCTTTTCTCCTTCTTGACCCTTCACGGCGTCTGTTAGATGTACCAAATACCCCTTCAAACAAATCGCCAAATATATCTCCAAAATCAACCCCAGTAAAATCAAACCCCTGGTCAAAGCCAGCATTACCTCCACTATGGCCAAACTGATCATACCGTGCCCTTTTCTCTGGATCAGAAAGCACAGCATATGCCTCGCTTATCTCCTTAAATTTTTCCTCTGAAGCCTTTTTATCATTTGGGTTAGCATCAGGATGATACTGTTTTGCCATCTTTCGATAAGATGCCTTTATATCCTCTGTCGCAGCATTTCTGCCCACACCCAGAACCTCATAATAATCTCGTTTTTGAGTCAACTTATTTCACCCCTATTTTGTAAGCCTTCAGCTGTCAGCTCTCAGCAGTCAGCAAAAACACTATAATCAAGGCAAAAAGAGGCTTTCCTAACCTTACGCCTTCCTGTTTGTTGTGCTGTAATGCTTTGTAAAGGCTGAAGGCTGATGCCTGAATGCCTACCTTTTTAGTTTTCATTTTCCATCCCCTTGCCCTCACCAATGAGAAACATTTGGCAGAAATATGGCTTTCCTTCACTGATTCTTATGTATTATTGATTTTACAGTTCTTGCTGATGGCTGATAGCTGATAGCTGAACGCTATCTTTCCCCACACTTCCCTTTGAGACAATTACCTGTGCATGTTTGATAACCTTATCAAACAACAAATATCCACCATGAGCTTCCTCAATAATTACATCCTCTGGATATTCCTCTGATGGTACATGCATTAAGGCTTCATGAAACACTGGATTAAATGGAAACCCTATGGTTTGCATTTTGGTCAAACCTTGTTTTTTAAGAATATCATTAAGTTGAGAATTAATCAACAAGACTCCCTCAGAAAATGATTCAGTGGATACAAGATTAGTTTTATCTAAGGCACGATCAAAGTTTTCCAATACAGGAATTATTTCGCTAATCAGCCTTTCATTAGAGAGTTGTCTGCTTTCTATGAGGATTCTTTCCTGGCGTTTCTTGTAATTTTCAAACTCAGCCTTTAGTCGCATTAAATGTTTTGTGCATTCATCAGCCAAATACACCTTTTCCTCAAGTCGTTCTAATGTTTCCAATGAAATAGTTATTTCGTCAACATGCTTTTTCTCTTCTTCAACATGTTCTTTCTTTTTCTTCAAAACTTATTCACCTCCTAAGAAGCTGTCAGCTATCAGCATTCAGCTAAGATAAGGAAACAAAGAAACGGCTGACAGCTGATAGCTTATCTTTCTGAACTGACAGCTGACAGCTGACAGCTGTCAGCTACTTAATAATTCCTATTCGCCATGGTGGCCAATAGATAAAGAGAGCTTTTCCCTTTATCATATTAATATCAAGTTGTCCCCAAAATCGGCTATCCAGACTACTATCCCGATTATCCCCCATAACAAAGACCTTATTGGGAAGGATAGTTTTACTTTTTTCCCAATTATCCCTTGGTGAAAACTGCGTGGCAGAGGAATAAAAATCATTATGAATTTTATATGGCTCAATCAAATGAGTGTTATTAATATAAATCTCTTTATTAGCAACTTGGAAATTTTCACTTGGCAACCCAATTACTCGTTTAATAAAATCTCGTTTAGGGTCTTCTGGATAACGAAAGACAATAATTTCCCCTCTTTTTGGAGAATTCCACTTAAGCAGAGTTTTGTCAATAAAGGGAATCTTAAGTCCATAACTGAACTTACATACAAAAAGATGATCCCCTATTTGTAATGTTGGGACCATTGATTCTGAAGGAATTTTGAATGCCTGAACAACAAAGGTTCTAATTAATAAAGCCAATATTAAAGCAGGAATAATAACATCAACAATAAATTCTTTACATTTTCCTTTGCCTATCAAATCGTTTACGCTCCTTTAGTGTCATTGGGTAATTGTTCAAATAGGCAGTAGAGATAAAAAAGAGGTTGACAGAAATTAATTCCTGTCAACCTCTTACTCTCACTACTGTCAAGAAAGCTTAAACTTCAGGATCATGGTTCCTCATGTCCATAGTTAGAGTACTTCATAGAAGTACCTGCAGCTATTAATGTAGTAGTATCCTGCCATGTACTATTGATTCTGATATCTCCACTATTTGAGGAGTATATCCATCCACCAGTACCAGAGCTAATTTCAGTAGTAACCTCTCGATCTTCTGCGGTATTAACTACTGTTACTGCATTAACACGGCTATTTACTGCATTTCTCTTCAGGGTAGCATATGGAATTCTTGCCAAATACTTTGGAATAAAAGCTGGCAATGTTTCTGCTTCAGATCCTGATGTTACAACATATCCCGTCTCATTCAGACTTCGTGGCCAATATCCCTTTGTATCGCCATAGTAGATAGCAATAGCTGACCGCAAGGCACCTAAGTTACCTCTTGCACCTGCTTCTCTTGCCTTATCAATCAAGGCTGCAAACCTTGGAATAGCAATAGCAGCAAGAATACCGATAATTGCTACTACAATCATCAATTCAATCAAAGTAAAACCTTTTTCTCTCTTCATTATTGTCACCTCCTTTCATTATAACACTTAAAATAAATGTAACATAATTATATATCAACACCCCGGCTGTGTTGAATTCCACATTAAAGACATGATTCGATTTTTTTTCAAATTCATGCCAAAAATCGAACATAGATAAATAATACCATGTAATCAATATTTTGTCAAGCATTTTTTTGTTTTTGATAAAACTTTTACAGGAGGGCTGCAATTTTTACTTTTTCTCCTTGACATATTTTATTTTTCAGGTATACTTAATATCATGGTCGTGCTAAATGGGGAGCTAGCGGTGCCTTGTTACCTGAAATCCGCTAAAGCAGGGTTGAATTCCTGTCATGAGGCTTATTCTGGTGAGAATGAATTAGAAGAAAGGATGTTGATAGATGGGTTCTATGCTATTTTTAATTGCCCAACCCCGTCAGATCTGGAAGGAAGCAGCGGTAAGCAGTTAAGGGTATGTCATAGAGGTGCCTGTCTGGAGTCCGGACTTAGAATTATCACTCGTTAGGGTCTGTCGAAGATAGGTGCACGGCCATTTTTTTGTGAACTTTCCTATGGAGAAGCAATAGATGTCCTATACAGTATTTGCCAGAAAATACAGACCCCAAACCTTTGAAGAGGTGATTGGACAGCCACATATTAGTCAAACCCTTATTAATGCTATTAATACAGGAAGGATATCTCATTCATATTTGTTTTGTGGCTCCCGCGGAACCGGCAAGACAACCACTGCCCGAATCCTCGCTAAATGCCTGAATTGTGAAACCGGTATTACCTCAACACCATGTGGGAATTGTGCTCTCTGTATGGAGGTTGCTCAGGGAATGTCTATGGATATCATCGAGATAGATGGGGCATCAAATCGTGGGATTGATGATATTCGTGATCTTCGCGAAAGGGTTATGCTTGCTTCGGCCAGAGGTAGATATAAGGTATATATTATTGATGAAGTACATATGCTTACCTCGGAAGCCTTTAACGCATTACTGAAAACCCTTGAAGAGCCACCATCGCATGTGGTATTCATCTTTGCTACTACAGAGCCACAGAAGCTCCCTGCA
>JBDRAP010000085.1:0-4030 GCA_043823615.1 bacterium | reverse complement strand
CCAGAGCAAACAGGCTGTAATGGTTTATGAGACATTTGAATTTAGTGGGTAGGGGCAGTCCCCCGTGCCTTGCCCTCTGTCTCTTTAATCTGCGATAATCTGCGTAATCTGTGGATATATTTCCCGTTTCTAACTGCACAGCTCGCAATATTTCTAATTATTTGCTAATTCTTGTCAACTTTCACTTCTGACTGTTTACTCTTTTCATTAATCATCTTCATTACATCCTCAGTCAAATCCAATCCACTTGCAGCATAAAGGGTGCTGCCCTTTTCCATAACCAACTGAAGATTCTTCTTTTTAGCAATCTGAGAGATAGCGGTATAGATATCATCAACTATCTCTTTTGTTAATTGCTGTTCCTTGGCTTCTAACTCGCTGCTCATTTCTTCCTTATATCCCATAAGCTCGGTTATTTTTTCATTAATTGCCTTCTTTTGTTTCTCTTTTTCCTCATCAGACAGAAGAGTGGCTGAATCTAATTTCTCTTTTAATGCCTTGACCTCTTCTTGTTTTGCCTGAAATATGTTTTGGAACTTAGTTATGTCCTGCTCCATGGATTCCTTAGCCTGTTGTGCCTTAGGATGGGTTTCAAACACGGTCTTTGTATCTACCAGACCGATATTAACCTCAGCAGATACAAAACCTGTGAACCCGGCTACAAGCAGCATACTCATCAATATCAACGAACATCTTCGCAACATCTTTTTACGCCTCCTTAAAATAATAATCGTTGTAATAGTTCACCGCAGAGGCGCAAAGACGCAGAGAATAAATCAGGTTACAGAGCACAGAGGAGACATACTACAGATTTTTCCTCTTTAGTTTTCTGTGTTCTAATTTCTGTTGTTTTAAGTAAGTTCCATACTCTGCGTCTCTGCGTCTCTGCGGTTAGCTGAACTGTTACTAATTGTTTAGCCATCAACAAACTCTTTTTCCTTAAAATGATGGTCCTATCCCAAAATGAATCTTGGTTTCACCCTTTATCTGTCCCGGGGCATCACTTAATCTCCATGCATAATCCATGCGAATGGGACCTATGGGACTATTAATTCTTATCCCCAAGCCTGCCCCAACCTTCAGATCAGAGAAATCAATGCCAGAAGCCTTTTCCCATGCATTACCGCAGTCAGCAAACAAGACCCCATAAAGCTGCTTGGGTGCAATGGGAAAACGATATTCGAGATTTCCTACAAAAACCGCCTCACCTCCTTCCTGTTTTCCATTTGCATCTTGAGGGCAAATACTTCTTTCTTCATAACCACGGACAGAATAATGTCCACCAACCCTGAACTTTTCATAATCAGGTGGTGCGTTATTACCATCTAATTTGGTTATAATTCCAAATCGACTGTGAACAGCAAAAACAAACTTGCGCCAGCTTGGAATATAATAAGTTACATCTATTGTCGGCTTATAATATTCAACATCCCCACCCAGCATACCGCCAACCAGATCTTGTGAGATGTCCCAAAAACAGCCTGACTCTGGATTAAATATATCCTCACCCATCTTGGTATTTCTTACAACCTTAAGATTTAAGCCTGAGGTCTTGACATATTCTTCATGCCACTTATCTGTCCACTCACGGATAGAATCAGACACATTTGCTGATACATTTCTCATGGAAACCTCTTCGTATTTATACTTGCAGCTCAAGGTATTATGTTTTGATGTATCACGGCTGGTCCTTATTGCTCCACCCCTTCTTTGACTGGTATAATCAGTATACTTATCGCTGCTATTCCATGAATCAATACCGAGCAATGTCTTTGGCTTCCTGTCTCTGAACCATGGATTAGTAAAGCCAAACTCATAATTGGTAATATTCTGTCCCAGCTCACCCTTGATATTCATGGCATATCCCATGCCTTTGAGGTTATTTAATGCACATTCAATCGAGCCAAACCCCCCTGGCTGGGAGCCGTAACCTCCAGAAAGAAGAAATGTACCTGTTTTTCCTTCTTTAACACCTATATCCAAAACCTTTTTGCCCTCCTCTGTCCCTGGCTTGATATTAAAATTTACCTCTTCAAAATAGCCAAGGTTGATAAGTTTCTGTCTACTCAACCGAACATTCTGCCCATCAAATAAAGAGCCGTCTTTAACCAAAAGCTCTCGACGGATAACATTATCCATGGTCTTTGTGTTGCCGCTAATAACAATCTTTTCTATATATGCCTGATTGCCCTCGCGTATCTTAAGGCTAATAAACACGGTCTTTGCATCTACATCTACATCCTCTTCCGGAATAACCTGAGACGAGATATATCCCTTTTCAGCATATATACCATTAATCATCTGAATATCCTGACTAATGGTGGTAATATTATACAGGCTATTTTCTCCGGTTTTCATCTTCGTTCTTAGTTCAGCCTCAGGGATGAGCTTATTCCCGGTAATCTCTATCCCTGTCACCTTGAATTGATTGCCTTCAGAGATATTGAGGGTAATTGTCATCCCCTTTTTCTCACCTTTCGCACCCTTTTCGGCAGTATAGCAAGCATCAGTAGAGGAGATATTTGCCTGTAAATACCCCTTTGATTTATAATAATAAGCAAGCCGTTGAACATCAAGCTCAAGCTCTGCTTTGTTATAAGCCCCACCCTTGGCTGTCTTTATCTGTCTCTTCAAGATTTTTGCCGGCATAGTGTTATTCAAAAAAACTATTTCTTTTACCTTGACCAATTGCTTGGAATCAAGATGAAAGATAACATCAACACCTGCCCGAGAGGTAGCAGCTTTACTTGATACTGCCCCTTTTTTACCCACTGCCTGTCCCGTGACTGTCGAAGTGATTTGCTTGATCTCACTTGTTATCTCTGCAAAACAATATCCTTTTTCCTGACAATATTCCAACATCTTTTGGATAGACTCTTTTGTTTGATAGGGCTGACAAGGAGCATTTTCCTTCAAGGTTATCAGCTTTTTTAGCTCCTCATGGCTTGGCTCCTTGCTGCCAACAATACTTACAGAAAAAACCTTTTGCCACTCCTTAACTGTAAAGATAAGGGTAATCTTGCCATCTGCTGCCTTAGTAGAGGCAGATACATTCTCAAAATAGCCAAGTTTATAGATGGCACGAAGACTTTCATCTATCTTTTTTGTATCAAAGCTATCACCTGGCTTAATACTTACAGCACGAAGAACCACCCCCTCGTGCACTGTTTCGTTGCCAACAATGGTTACTGCGGTGATAACACCTGCTGTCTCTTTCTGTGCATAGAGATTGGTGGTAACGAGAAGAAATCCAATAACAATTAGTATCTTTGACACAATTTTCCCTCCATTAATATTATTCATCTGTAAGCGTTCAGCTCAGAGGCGACTACCTCTCTTTCCATTTTTGTTCCTCTAATTCAATTTCAATCTGCTTTTGTCTGGCAAATTCTTCACTACTGCTAAGTTGATTACGGTATTTACCACGCAATGCATGAATTGCCTTATTCTCAAGCACCAATCTGGCAATATTCTCCGTACAATTCGGCTTTTCCAGCCTCTCTGCCGCCTTTTTCATAGAAGAGCGTTTTGCTTCATCAGATAGAAGCTCGCAAACAGCCTGTGGAATATCCTTTGTGCATTTTGGATATATAGCGGCTCCGGCATTTACCACTACCCTGACATTCCATTCCTCTTGTCCCTTTATGGCTTGCATCAGGCAGAGAGGCACTTTTTTTGTCAATGCTTCTGACACAGACATGCCGCCTGGTTTAGTAATTATCACATCTGCCGCAGACATAAACTCTTCCATATTATTTACAAAGCCAAATACCTTGACTTGACAATTAAAATCCTTGGTAATGGTCTCTGCCTTTTCTCTTAATTTTGCATCCTTGCCAATAATTATTGCTAACTGAAAATTTCCTTTAATACCCCTGAACGCCTCCAATAAATCAAGCACTGGTCCTATCCCAAACCCACCGGAAAGTATCAGAACAATAGGCTTATCCCTATCAAATCCAAGAGATTCCTTTGCCATATTTACATCTGTTTGGGAAGAAAATCTAAGACTGACAGGGATACCCTCAAC
>JBDRAP010000084.1:0-8710 GCA_043823615.1 bacterium | reverse complement strand
TCCTGCAGAACCATGTCTGTACATTTTTACATCTTAGCGCGTGAAGGCATTTCTATGGAAAATGCCTATGGCACGGCAGCTGTTCTTATTATTACCATCTTGCTGATTAACATGTTTGCCTATTGGCTGATGCATCGACTGATAGCTAAGTACTCGTAAGCTGTCAGCTTTCAGCGGTCAGCAAACAGATGGAGTATAGGAATTAAAAATTGGGAACTGCTCAAGTAGATTAATATCAAATGTATGTTTACCGGTCTTATCCAAAAACTGAAAGCTGATAGCTGACAGCTGAACGCTTATCTATGAGGTTAACATTGGAAAATAAGATTGTTGCTAAAGACCTTAATCTTTATTTTGATTCGTTTCATGTCCTGAAATCTATCAATCTCAATATCAAGGCAAACGAGATACTATCGATTATTGGGCCGGCAAACTCAGGAAAGACATCATTTCTGCGTACATTGAACAGGTTGAATGACCTTATTTCTACAGTCAGAATAACCGGTGAGGTACACTTAGATGGACAGGATATTTACAAGAAAGATATTTCCTTACCTTGGCTCAGGCGAAAGGTAGGCATGGTCTTTGCTTTGCCTGTACCCCTGCCAAGGAGTATCTTTGAAAATATTGTTTATGGACCCAGGCTAAATGGTGTTACATCCAAAGACAGGCTTGAGGAATTGGTAGAGAGAACATTGAAATCTGCTTTTTTGTGGGATGAGGTTAAGGATAGGCTTCATACCTCCGGTACCAAGCTTTCTGGTGGACAACAACAGAGGCTTTGCATTGCCAGAACCTTAGCCTTAGAGCCAGAGGTTATCCTGCTTGATGAACCATGCTCAGGGCTTGACCCTCTGTCTACCTCAAAGATAGAAGAGGCATTGTATGAATTAAAGAAACAATACACCATTGTTCTGGTAACAAATAATACCAAACAAGCAGCAAGGGTTGGAGATAATGTCGCCTTTTTCTTAATGGGTGATCTGATAGAATATGGCTCGACTGAACAGATATTTACTGTGCCCACTGATAAAAGGACAGAGGATTATATTACAGGAAGGTTTGGATGATATGGAATACAAGATAGAATTGGTTAATCTTTCATTTTATTATGGTAATTTCCATGCATTAAGAAATATAAATATGCGTATTGGAGACAGGACAATTACTGCTCTGATAGGTCCATCCGGATGCGGTAAATCAACCATGCTGCGAACCATCAACCGAATAAATGAGCTGATTGATGACACCAGGGTAGAGGGAAAGATATTGATTGATCAAAAGGATATTTACCATCCAAAAACCGATGTCCTTGAACTACGAAAAAAGGCAGGTATGGTTTTTCAACGCCCAAATTGTTTCCCTTTATCGGTTTATGATAATATTGCCTATGGACCAAGGGTACATGGCACCACAAAAAAAGCAGAATTAGACGAAATGGTTGAACAAAGCCTGAAGGCAACATGGCTCTGGGATGAATTAAAGGAAAAATTAAAAAAATCTGCATTGAGCCTTTCTTTAGAGTATCAACAACGGCTTTGTATTGCACGGGTATTGGCTCTGGGCTCAGAGATTATCCTGCTGGACGAACCATGTTCTGCACTTGACCCTATTACTACCATGCATATTGAAGAATTATTGGTTGAACTGAAAAAGGATTATACCATTGTTATTGTAACCCATAATATGCAGCAGGCAGCAAGGGTTTCAGATTATTCAGGGTATATGTTATTGGGTGAGCTTGTTGAGGTTAACGAAACATCTAAGGTATTTACAAACCCACAGGATAAACGAACAGAGGACTATATTACAGGGAGATTTGGATGAGGACAGAATTCAGGAGTCAGGAGTCAAGATGAAGGAGGATGAGAAATGGAAAGGATATTTGATATTGAGCTAAAGGAGTTAAGAGACAAATTAGTTTACATGAGCCAGATAGCAGAGAATATGATAAATCTTAGCCTTTGTGGATTGGTTGAGAGGAATAAAGAATTAGCCAAGCAGGTCTTTGAGTATGAACAAGAGGCAAATAATCTACATATTGAGGTAGACGAATTATGTATAAGACTGCTTGCCCTACGGCAACCAATAGCTGCTGACCTGAGACTTATTACAGCAGCAATGAAGATAAATAGTGAATTGGAACGAATCGGGGACCAGTCTGTTAATATTTCAGAAAACACAGCCATATACCTTGATCATCCCCCACTAAAACCGCTTATAGATATTCCTCGCATGGCTGAAATAACAAAAGAAATGGTCATTGACAGCATTACCTCATTTGTCAATGAAGATGTAGTATTGGCTCGTTTGGTACTAAAAAGGGATGATGAGGTAGATGATTTGAGAAATCAGATCTTTCGTGAACTCTTGACCTACATGCTGTCTGATGCAACAACCATTCATCGGGCATTATGCCTTATTCTTATCAGCCGAAACATTGAACGCATTGCCGATCATGCCACAAATATCTGTGAGGATGTTGTCTTTATGACTTTGGGTAAAGACATAAGACATCATGCAGAAAAATAAAGACAAGAGGACGCAGATTATCGCAGATTTTTAGGATTCATAAAAATTATCCTGATAATCTGCGTTCATCTGCGTCCCCAAATCTTCTATCCTATATCTCAAATGTAGCCCTGCCATCTTTAAGCATAGACACTTTTTTGCCACTTGGACTGCAATGATTTGTCATGATAGGTTCTCCAGGCAGCTTACATGTCAAGATCTGATTCCAGTATGCCCATCTAAAGGCAAGTTTACCCAGATGATTTACCTTAGTTTCCTTTAAGAGGGAAAATGGACCAATCATAGGCAAGGGGTATTTCCCCGGCACCGGCTCTGCCTTGTAGTTAAAATCAATAAGCAATGCCTTTTCAAACCCGGATTCAATAAAGCAGTTAGAATGTCCATCAAACCTTGCCTTTGGCTCTTTACCCTGTATCTCACTCAAAAGGTTTTTAGCCATAACCTCAGACTCAAAGTGTGCCACAGATCCTGCCTTTGATGTGGGCAGATCAGTACCATCCCCGATAGAATAGATATTGTCATGCCCCGTAGCCTTCAGGGTATGCTTATCTGTCCGGATCCATCCAGCGCCATTCCCAAGCCCGGAGTCTTCAATCACAGCTGCCCCCTCAGTTGGTGGAATAGCTACCAGAAGATCATAGTCCAATTCCTGCTTGGTATAAGACTTTATCCTTTTATTTACATGATCAACAGAACCAAGGCTAAAGTCCGGTACTATCCTAATTTCTTTCTTTTTAGCTATCTCAGTAAAGACCTTGCTGGCAATTGGTTTGGTAAAAGCACCCGCTAAAGGGGTAACAAGCGTTATCTCAACCTTATTCCGTATCCCTTTTGTATGAAAGTAATAGTCTGCCAAGAAGACAAACTCTATGGGTGCTACCGGACATTTAATAGGCATTTCTGCAATATTAAAGACCAGATTACCCCCCTCAAAACGATCGAGTGCCCGCTGGAGCTTAATTGCCCCATCCGGTGTGTAGAAATCAAACACATTCTTCTCATATCCCTCTGTCATGCCATCTATCTGATCAGGTATGATGCGGCAGCCAAGAGAGCTTATCAGCCAGTCATAATGAAAGCTGCCTGCTTTGGTTTTGACCACATTGTTTTTGGTATCTACATTTAGTATCTCTGCGTTGACCACATCAACCCCGTCATCTATCAGCCTTTTTGCTGGCTTGGAGACATCAGACAATCCATGATACCCCTTAAACCTAAATGGAAGGAACAAAAAGCCTGGCTGATAATAATGCATGGAACTTCTATCTATCACCGTTATGTTCCATTCCCGCGGGCTTAATTTCCTCCGAAGATGATTGGCAGACATAGTACCGCCTGCACCTGCACCAAGAATAACTATCTGTTTCATACTGTCCTACCTCCTTAATTTTTAATTAGTATCCACAATCAACTTAAATAGTAACTATTCAGGTACAAGACATGATTAAGGCAGGGACAAGCCCTGCAGCTACAGTTATTCGTGGAGACTTGTAGCCGCAACCCTTGTGGTTGCCTTTTGCATATTGTCAGGGCTACTACTACTTGTCCTTGCTCTATAACCATTCTTATGCCTGAATAGTTACCTTAAACACAACTTTCATGCAAGCTGTGTTCTTTTTTGACTAAATCCTCAAGGGTTGTGCCCTCAAACATTTTATTTATCCCTATGCCGGTCTGTTTCCAGAAAGAACGAATAACACCATCAATCGGCCGCCCTGTTTTTATCTCATTGCTTGGACAGATACAAAAGGTTGGGTCAGCAGCATCAATAATTCTTTTCACAGTTATTTCTGAAGGCAAATCCTCAAGCTGGTATCCGCCGCTTACTCCGCCCCTGACACTGGAAAGCAGTCCAGCATGCTTGAGCTTATTAAGAAGCTGGGCTACAAATGCGAACGAAATATTTTGCCTGAGAGCAATATCATTGCATGTAATTGATACATTCCTACCCTGCATAGCAAGATCGGTCATAATTACGATAGCATAATGCACTTTAGCTGGAATCTTCATATTTAATCACTTTAATTCTATATAAAAGATATATAATGAATTTACTCATATATAATAGCAGGAATTTTCTAATATGTCAAATTGATTTTTTCAATACATCTTTGTCTTTTCAATAAATAAAATCAATACGATCTTTATCTGCGTAATTCCGATTACTAAATCATCCTTTGCAGGTCGACTTATATCCTACATGAATGGCTGCTACACCGACAGAAAGGTTATGCCAGCTTACATTTTTAAGCCCAACGAGTATCATTATATTTGCAAGATCTTGTGCAGACATAAATCCGCTTATAGAATCTGATAGATATTGATACGGTATACCTGTTTTAGATATTAATCGTCCAATAAACGGAAGTATCCATTTAAGATATGGATAATAAAACCATCTGATAATCATGGATGATGGCACAACCAATTCTAATGAGATTATCTTGCCCCCAGGCTTTACCACCCTCTGCATCTGGCTGAATGTCTGTTGAATGCTCTCTACATTCCTCAGCCCAAAGGCAATAGTAGCACAATCAAAGGTATTATCAGCAAAGGGTATATCCTCAGCCAATCCATTAACAAATTCAACCCTGCCCTTATATCGGGGATTATCTAACTTTTCTCTTGCCTTAGACAGCATTTCATCACAAAAATCTATACCTACGACTGATAGATGAGACCACTCTTTGCGTCTGATAAGCTCAACAGCCAGACTGCCTGTACCTGTACAAAGATCAATGGCTATCTGATCAGATTTAAGATCCGCAATCTTAGCCACAGCTTTACGCCAGTATCTATCCTGCCCCATGCTAAGAATGGTATTTAGCAACTCATACCTTTCAACAATAGAGGCAAATACCTTGTGAACAAGGTGTTGCTTTGGAGTTTTGAGAAGATTCATGTCGATACCTCTAATAGTGTATTTGCAGCAATTCTAAGTTATGGGAAAAATAGCACGCAGATGACACAGATACTGCAGATTTATAACCGTTCAGCCGACCCAGCAATTCTAAGTTATGAAAAAAGATTAATCACAAAGGGCACAAAGAAATGAGGAAATTCCCACTAATCTTCCATTTTTTCTTAGCTTATAACACCCTTTGTGTAATGGGTCAGTGATTGGTAGAAAGATGTGTAATGAGAAGGAGAAAGGGAGAAAGGGGAGAATTGGAGAAGAATTTCTAAAGTATTGTAATGGCATATCTTTCCCCACTTCTCCACTTTCCCCTTTTCTCCTTTTTTACACATTTGTATAGTCTATCTTCTTTTACCTACTTCCTTCCCTGAAATACCCTTGCTGTTCCAAATTCACCATCGTAACCAGCATCAAGCTGAACGCTGCCACATCGCATTCTTGATATTGCCTCAGATAGAACAGAGCTGTATTTATTTAGATCCTCAATAGATACATCCATCAGTATTTTTAGCTCTGGTCCAAGTGCAACAAGGGTATCATGATATGCTTTTTGCACCCTTTTACTATTCACACCACAGTCATGAATCTCTGAGAGTATCTCTATTAATGGGATCAGACTATGGTACGGCTTAGCACCCTGTGGCATTATACCCGACTGCCTGTCAGCAAGGCTTTCTACCCTATTCATTACCCCAATGGTTACCGGTTTATTACACACAGAACACAATCCATGATTTTCTCTGGTTGCATTTGGGGTAAGCATCATCTGACACTTGCGATGGCCATCCATGTGGTATTTTCCCTCTTCTGGAAAAAACTCAATAGTACCCTCAAGTGCATCCTTGGTTTTCAAGGCATTAAAAATGGCATTATAAGAAAGCTCTGTATCAAATATTGTTGCCTCTCTGCCAATCTTTCCCGGAGAATGGGCATCAGAATTGGAAACAAGGCTAAATCTGTCAAGCATGGAAAACCGCCAGTTCATCTGCGGGTCAGAGGATAGTCCTGTTTCAAGGGCAAAGACATGACTGCTCAGGTCTTCAAAACACTCTTCGATAGAATCAAACCCTGATTTTGAACCAAGCACAGAAAACCATGGTGTCCAGATATGGGCAGGGATAAGAAATGCCCGAGGGTTTACACTCAAGACAATCTCTAAAAGATTTCGGGAGCTAAGCCCAAGGATAGGTCTTCCGTCAGCATTCAGATTGCCAATTCCATCCAGAATTTTTCGAATATTAATCACATCATCAATCTCTGGTGCAAAGATAAGGTTATGAACCTTTCGTACCTTACCTGCCTGTTTATAGATACTGCTTATCTCAGATGAAAGGATAAACCGCACCTCACCACAACATGATGTTGGTATTTGTGTATCTATGGACTGGCAATATTCTGATTTCAGCCTGAATAATCCATCCTCTGCAGGCTCAAGGTTATCCTTGATTTGAGAAAACCATAAAGGATGAGTAAAGTCACCCGTTGCTGCTATCTGAACCCCTTTTAGTTGTGCCCACTTGTATATATTTGCCAAAACAAGGCTTTTGCTCGTTGCTCTGGAAAGATATGAATGAAGATGAAGGTCAGCAATTATTCTCATGATGCAATTTCTCACCTATTATTGTAATGTCTCAGCAGTGGTAGTCGCAGGCTTTAGTAAGACAGAGGGCAACCACGGGGGGTTTGCCCCTACAGGAAACAAACGATAAGTGATTTGTCGTTGGTAGGGACAGGGCTTATCACTGTCCGAAACTGTTTGGGGCAGATAACAGGTTTCCCTACCAATTAACTGAGGGATTACTTTCGCACCTCTCCTGAATAATCTAACATAGTTCTGTTATTCTGTCAAGCAGTATTTTCTTCGTATCAGCCAAAAACCTCTTGACAACATTTATTTGATATGCTATATTAAATCGTAATGGGTCAGTGATTGGGGGGAAACTTTTTACATCAAACAGTTTCGGACAGGGACAAGGAGGCAGCGCCTCTGGCACCCTGTCCCTACAACGACAACCATTTATCATTTGTTTCCAGTAGGGACAATCCTGCCAGAGGTGCTACCTCCTTGTGGTTGTCCGTTTCCCCCCAATCACTGACCCATTACATTATAACACCCTTTGTAATCTTGCGTTTCAAAATGAGAATTGCTGGTGGCAAGTTATTTCAGTAATGGCTGAACGGTTACAAAATTTGTTTAAGGAGGATTATCTATGGCTGTTCAGGAATATACTCAACAAATTATTAACGATTTATTTACCTTGCCAGAAAATAAGGTGAGTGAAGTAGTAGATTTTATCCAGTTTCTGAAGTTACAAATACAACAGAAAGGTACCCTGTTAAAAGATGCAGGATTAACTCGTGAAGAAGCGTCTGATTTACGAGTACGGTTGACAACCTTTGAGAGTGATTGGAATGTGCTGGGTATGGAGTCATACGATGAATTATAAACAAGGCGACATTATCTTGGTTTGGTTTCCAGACTCTAAGCTTGATAACTGTAAAGAAACGACCAGCAATTGTACTACAAGCAGATGATTTGCAAACAGGACTGGAGCAATTGATTATTGCTATGATTACCAGTAATTTGATGCGTAATGAACATCCAAGTCGCATTTTTGTAGATATGCACTCAATAATAGGGCAACAAACGGGTCTGATAGGCGATTCTATAATCATGACTGATAATATTGCTACAGTTACGCATATCTGAAATTTATCGAAAAATCGGAATATTTGAAGAACTGAACATATTGAAAGTAGCCATAAAACATACATTTGGAATTAAAAGAGGTTCAGAAAAATGAAGAAGTTTTTAGGTTTTGTTGGGGTTTTAGGGGTTTTGGTTTTGGGCTGGGCAAATTTTGCCCTTTGTGGAACAGTAACGGTGACTGGAACTGACACGGTCTTTACGACCATTCAGGCTGGCATAAAATAAATGGAAAAAGTAATGGACAGGATTAATCAGCAGTGGTATAATTGAGAAAGATGATAAGAAGAAGGCAGGAGGGAAATTAAAATGGCTGAGGATAGATTTGATGAAATAAGAGAGATATTAGCCGAGGTAACTCAAAGGCTGAATAATGTAGCCAGGGAGCATGAGCTATTTGATAAGGAGATGCGTAAGATACAAATTTCTCAAGAAGAACTCCAAGCCTCCCAAAAGAAGACCGATAAACAGTTGAAGGAGACATCAAAAGAACTTGGAGGAATAGGAGGGGGTCTGGGCAGAGCCGCAGAAGGTTTGACTGCTCCTTCTGTCCC
>JBDRAP010000083.1:0-10777 GCA_043823615.1 bacterium | reverse complement strand
CCCAGAATAGCTTAAATTAGCAGGGACAAGGGAGTAGCACCCCTGGCACCCTGCAGCTACATTGTGGTCACCTATTGTGTGTTAGATTCTTGTAGCTGCAACCTGCCAGAGGTGTTACCTCCTTGTGGTTGCTTCTTGTGTGTTGGCAGGAACAAGAAAGTAACACTAATAGCACCCTGCAGCTATAAATATTTTCATTAAGCTATATCAGGACACTACCCATTTTTCTGATAATCTGTGAAATCTGCGTAATCTGCGGATAAATCTTAATTGCACAGCTCGAAAAATCTTGACAAAAAATATGATGATATGGTATGATTGTAAGCGTTCAGCCGTCAGCCGTCAGCCGTCAGCTATCAACAAAGACCATAAAATTAAGGGAAAAAGGCTCTCCTAATGTTACGACTTCCTGCTTTTTGTAGCGTAATGCCTTGTAAAAGCTGAACACTTATGTATTATGAAAGGAGAAAAAAATGGAGTTAGCAGAGAAGATAAAAAAGATTATTCAAGACCTCGTACTTCCTGAATTGGAGACAATTAAGGGAGAGAATGCAGAGATTAAAACAATTCTTGGGGTTACAAATAATCGCATAGATGATATAAATACCCATCTTATCGACCAGAGCAGACGGATAGATGATTTGAGGATAGAATTAAAGAATGAAATATTTAAGAATACCCTGCGGATAGATGATACAAATAAACGAATAGATGAAACGAACAAACGGATGGACAGGTTATATGAGGTAATTGTGCGACGGGATGAACATGAGAAATTGGAGATGAAAATCTTCACCCTTGATCATGATGTGTCTCTGATAAAGACAGAAATACAGGAAAAAATGGCTGCATGAGAAAATTTGTCCACCGTTACTTTAGTTCATAAACTATGGGTATAATCATCTCTGCCTTCACAGGTGGTTTTGGGAATGGTGCAGCCTTTTTTATGGTTTCTACGGCATTCTTATCAAGTATAGCAACCCCTGAGACTTGTTTTATCTGTATATCTCCGACATGGCCGTTCTCATAAATAACAAAAGAGACAACAACCTTTCCTGTTAAACCCATCCTTCTTGCTATCAAGGGATAGGAGAGATTTTTCATTATTATATCCTTTATGTATGCAAAATGCTCCTTAACATATTTTACTCTTGCCTCCTCTGTCGTATTAGTATTATCAACCTCTGTAATATGGCTTACTGATTCATGTTGTGTTTCAGAGGGCTGTGTATGGCTTGGCTTCTCTTCAATCTTTGGTGCTTCAAGGGCTGCCTGCTCTTCAGATACAGATGGTGTTACAGGCAAGTCTTGTGGGGGTTTCTGTGCTTCTTCTGTTTTTTGGGCAATGGGTGCTGTCTTTTCTTTGCTTGTCTTCTCTTGCCTCTTTTTGGATATGACTTCTGGCTGCCTGTCTTGGCATGAAATTTTTTCAATACTGAAATCAAGTGAAATAACCTTATCCCTTGCAGATATAAAAGACATAGAGTAGCTAACCCCAATGATAGTCATAGCTATAAGCATATGGACAGAGATCGATACTGCAAATGCCTTAACCTGCATCCTCATTTTTTCTGCTCCGTTTGAAGGCTTACCTTCTTAAATCCAAGATTCTTTACTGTTTCCAAAACATCAACAAATGATTGAAGTGCAATATCCTTATCTGCCCTTATCAGGATGGGTATTGACCTGCTTAAAGGGGTAATACGCTCCTTTAACACAACAAAAGACACAGGCTTTGAATTCAAATATATACTTCCTTTTTTATCTATCTCTATGGTCTGGGATGGTAATATCTCACTATAATTTTTTGATACCCGTGGTAATTCAACCGGGATAGCACCGGTGGCAATGAATGTGGATGTTGTAAGTACAATAGTTAAGAGAACAAGCATAACATCTACAAGCGGTACTACATTTATGTAATCAAACTCCTTCTCTTCCATTTTTTATCTCCCACTCCATTATCAAGACCTTTACCTTCCTAAGAAGAAAATTATAGAGCACGATAGATGGGATGGCCACTAAAAGTCCAACAGCAGTAGCCTTTAGGGCAAGGGCAAGCCCAACCATTATCTTGTTTATATCTGCAACCCCTTCATCACCCATCATATAGAATGTAAGCATTATGCCCAGCACTGTTCCAAGCAAGCCTATGTATGGTGCATTACTTCCGATAGTAGCTATAATATGAAGCTTTTTTGTAATCTCAAGCTCCAATGCCTTTTTATCAGAAAATCTATCTATTTTTATACGCTTATAAACCATATACCTTTCAATGGCTATACCAACAGCAATTATGCTGCAAAGAATTAAGAACCATATTATACCGTAATCGACGGCAATTTTAATCCATTCCATCTTTTTCCTCTCTTTCCTTTCTCTTCCTCATTGGCAACTATTTACCCAAGTGAATTGCAAGAAAAAAATATAAACCGCAGAGACGCAGAGTTCACAGAGATGACAGAATAATCTAACCTCTGACTTCTGACTTCTGACCTCTGACTTCTGACTTCTGTGAATTCTCTGCGTCTCTGTGTCTCGGCGGTTAGTCTTTACTTCAGATAAGTAACATGTTGCAAGACAACTAATATTTACATCCTACATCAAAAGTAACTGTCCTCCCCGGTGCCTTGTAGGACTGGTAATACTCTTTGTCCATGAGATTATCCACAGATACAGACAGCTTTATCTTTTTCCTGAAGGTATATCCAATCTTTGCATCCACTATGTCCACCGTATCAAACGCCCCATACACACCTTTTACAACATCGATATTATTAGAAGTAATGTACATCTCTTTTACCCAGTGCCAGGTGCAAGAGGCATCTAAAGCATTTTTATGAAAAGAAACCCCCATGTTGTACATCAATTCAGGCACATACTCAAAATCCTTTCCAACTGTTTTGGAGTCAACCGGATTTGAGGTAATCTCTGTATCCTGCAAGGTATAATTGGCAAAGGCATCCAGCCATGCAGCCATCTTCATCTTAACCTCTATTTCAAACCCGGATATTTGTCCACGACCTGCATTTTCCTTGATAGAATATGTTCCGGCGTCATTCTCTTTGCCATAGATAAGGCCATCTATCTTACTCTCAAAGTATGTGGCAGAAAGGGCTGCCTTACCAAGATGCTGGTCAATACCTATTTCCCATGATTGTGTGGTTTCTGGAGAGAGATCAGGATTACCCGCAAAAGTTTTACCGGTAGAGCTTTTCCATGTTTTATACAACTCATAGATTGTTGGCGGTCTGAATGCCTTGCCCCAGGAGGCACGGATACCATTTAATTTGTATGCTCCTTTCTCAAATTCCGGCTTGTAGAGGACGCCTACCTTAGGAGAAAATGTTTTTTTGTCTTTGTCCGCATAGTTAGTTGATTTAGTGCCATCAATCAACGAGGCATCACAATTCTTCCATGTATCGTATCTCGCACCAAGGAATAGTTTCAGGGCATTAATCAGTTGAACCTCACCCTGAGTATAGAGGGCAATGGTTTTTGCCTTTCTACCGACCTCATAGGTCGGATTACCTGTGCCTACGGACGACTCATCCTTCCAATTGCTAACCTTCCAGTCCTTAGCTCTGGCAGAATCATCCCTGTAGGTTAGTCCACAGGTGATGAGATTGGTCTCCATTAACGGAATGTCCACCTGCACCTCACCAAAAAGTGTATCCCTTGGGGATGTTTTGGACAATTTCCCAGGACCCCCAGAAGAATTTGCTCCGGTTTGCGGGCTTACATAGAAACTATTGGAATCACTAAAATTGAGCCGCCCTTTTAAGGCAATCTCTCCGAGCAAGGTATCATAACTCAAACCATAGGTATTATCCTTCAATTTTCCCCATGTGCTTAAGAAATTTAGCGGAGAAATCGTTATCCTCTTCCCTTCACCTAATAACTCAACTGTGCCGCTATCAGTAGGTGTTCCAGTAATACTTACAAGGTTACTTTGTGGGTCACGATACCCATATTCCCGCCTATTTCCTTTATAGGAGAAGGAAAGATTAGATGCTGGGTTTATGGCGTATGAGAGCTTGCAACCGTATTGGTTCTGGTCCCAATAGTTCTTGCCCTTATCCCCGAGCAAGTAGGTAGAGCTGCCCTTGCTATCCGTTGTTTTGGTCCAGCCTGTAACTTTAGTCGTTGAGGTTCCTGTCTTTATCAATGTAGGAAGATGAATCACCAAATCTGTTCGATCTCCTTCGCTTGTCCTCTTCTCAAGGTTAAGGGAAAAAGATAATCTGTCAATCTTATTCCCATAGTTTAGAGTGTGGTGATAGGTATTGTAATCAGAGACCGAGCTTTTGATTTCAAAGGCTTTTTTTTGCGGTGTTTTGGTGATAATATTTATGACACCACCCATTGCATCTCCGCCATAAAGGCTTGAAAATGGACCCTTGACCACCTCTACTTGCTCTACATCTCCAACCGATAAGTTACCCAAATCTGTCCCTCCGGCATAGGCATCATTTGTCGGTATTCCATCAAGCAGCACCAGTGTCCTTTGTCCACCGCTAAATCCACGAAGTGTAGCCTTGCTCATTGTATCTGCAAATTTGGTTCGTTTCTGGCATACCCCTGGCTCATACTTTAATGCCTCATCCACAAATGTAATCCTTGTCTTCTTTTCCATCTCATCCTTTGTTACTACTGAGGCACTCACCGGCACATCGCCTATCTTTTTCTCCATCTTTGTGGCTGTAACCACAACCTCCTCTAACTCTATTGTCTCATTTTCAGCCTTCACAACACCTGAATTGAACAAAACAAACCCGATAATACCTAACGCAATTGTTAATTTCTTAAACATGTTTTCTCCTTTATTACAGATCTGAATAGTTGCATTTTGTTGCGATGACCTAAATGTCCATCTGGTACATGTATCCCGACCTCCTTTTGTTACGATTTTTGAAATTGTAACACAAGATTGAGATTTTGTCAACTGTTTTTTTTTAAGTCTGATTTGTCTGATGTGTCTGACAGGTTTGACATGTCTGACGAGTCAAACAAATTAATACTCAATCCCTTTTCTTCCGTGGATTCCCATGTCATAGGGATGTTTTATCGCTTTTATCTCGCTAACCAAGTCTGCCTTCTCAATTATTTTTTGTGGTGCACCCCTGCCGGTCAAAACCAATTCCAGAGCCTCTGGTTTTGTGTCCAATATCTCCAACACCTCTTCTTCTTTCAAAAATCCATCACGCATAGAGATATTTATCTCATCCAATATAAGCAGATCATACTTATTCTCGCTGTAGAGTTTCCTGATAAACTCCAGTCCGCAAAGGCATTCTTTTCGCACATCTTCAGGACTTACATCTTTATAAAAATGTGGATGCCTTTTAGCAAAGCCAAAGATGTCCACCCCAAGCTCTGTTAAAATCCTATGTTCAGAGTATCCCCACTTTTCCGGTTCTTTATGAAAATAGATATAACCGACCCGAAGCCCCTGACCCCTTGCCCTTATAGCCAATCCTGCTGCTGCCGTTGTCTTGCCTTTGCCATCACCGGTATAGACCTGAATTAAGCCTTTCATAATCCTCCTCCTATTTTGGACAGATCCCTTCAGGGTGTAAAATCCCTATCATCTCTTCCAATGTTTCTGCAAAACTTACTGGTGTTGGGCTGCATAGTTTATATGAATCCACGATATAAATCCTTTTATTTTTTACTGCCTTCAGAGTTTTATATCTTTCCCAATTTTTTCTTTCCTCCTCACCTACTATTCCCATGGTTGTAATAATAATGACATCAGGGTCTTTTTGTATGACCTCTTCTAAGCTATACAGCCCTGTTTTTGCATCATGAGCAATATTTATTCCGCCGGCAAACTCAATAAACTCATTGACAAAAGAATCTTTGGTGACGGTAAATAGTGGTTTTGCCCCAACCTGAACAAAGACAGCAGGTTTATTTTTTAGTTCTTTATTTATTTTTTGGGCAATAACATTTACCCTTTTTTTTGCCTGCCTCACCATCTTTTCTGCCACTTTTTCTTTTCCTGTAAGCCTTGCTAATTGCAAAAATTTGTCACAAAGGGAGGCAAGATTTTTAGGTGTAGGAAATATAACTACATTTATCCCCATATTCCTTAGCGTTTGTATCTGGGCAGGATTACTTAAAGATGATGCCAGAACCAAATCAGGTGTAAGGGCTACAATCCTCTCCATGTTTGCATTTCTACAAGAGGAAATCTTCTCCTTTTTTTCTGCCTCTTTGGGTCTTTTACAGTATGTTGTTACCCCAACCAACCTGTCTTGTGCCACAAGGAGGTAGAGTTGCTCTGTCAGGGGAGGGCTCAATGATATTATCCTCTTTGGATAATCCTGTTCTGTGCCAGAGATGCTATCTCCATGGCAAATGCTTAGAATCCCAAATAAAACGATACAGCCACATATTAACCTCTTCATCAACATATTCTTTCCACCTTATTTTTTATTTTTACCCCTTTATACAGGATAGAAACATTTTGCAGGTATTCTTCTGCAACTATTTTTGCCCCTTCCATCTCTTCCTTAGTTGGTCTCCTGAACCTGTCTTTTATTCCAAAAGGGATATATCCATCAATACGATAGGGAATTTCCCGGGACACAGTGGCAATAAATTGGGCTATCTTTCCAATCTCATCACAGTCGATGTATTCAGGGACAAACAGACTTTCTGCCCGTAGTTTAATCCTTTGGCAGTCTGCATACCTCTTGAAATTTTCAAGTACCCGTTCTGGTCCACTCCTGCCTGTCCAATCTTCAAACAGGGTTGGCGTTATTGCCTTGATACTCAGACAAACCTCGTCAATAGCCTCATTCCCTACATACTCCCAGCCATTGGTGAGAAGGGTATTATGGGAGGAAAATTGAGTCTTTAATATCCTGGCTAAAGGAAGAAAATCACTATCACCGGTAGGTTCCTTGCCCAAGAAGGTAACAGACTTAATCGATAACAGCCCTATCTGTGATAACACCTGTGTCAGAGGGACTCCCTCTTCAGTCTGGAGTTTCTCATCTTTGGCTTCCTTTGATTGTCCATGAAGTAGCACTTCCGGCACAAGATGGATGTCTTTTGGATGATATTTACTTATGCACCCATGACATGAAAAGCTACACTTACTATTGCCAGAGGTGCTACCTCTGCCAGAGGTGCTGCCTCCAAAATAAAGATATAATTCATGTAGACTTGGGGTGTAGGTTATGTGATAGACAGCCATTTTAATCATCCTTCCTTTCTGTATTTGTATTGGTTCATGATATTTTTTTCTCTGAACTTGTGAGTGAGACAGAGGACAGGCACAGGGGCCTGCCCCTACGCATTGGATGTCTCTCAGTTAGACGAGGGGTAGTGGGTGGATGTTTCCATCACCCACTAAAGCCAAATATTATGAACCACTATCCCTATAATAAGCATTAATAAAGAGCTAATCAGGCTGATTGCCAGTGCCTGATTTATAAGCTCTGGTATAACCTCTTTTCTTTCCTCACCAATAAACGGTTTTTCACACAACTTGCCTTGATAGAAGCAATCTCCACCCAATCTTATTCCCAATGCTCCGGCCATAGCCGCCTCTGAGATGCCACTATTTGGTGAACAATGTTTTTTGCCATCTCTCAGCATTGTCTTAAGGGATGGGCTAAATCCCTTTCTCAAAATAAAAGAAGCTGTGGCAATTAAAACGCCACTAATGCGAGCAGGGATAAAATTTGCCACATCATCTAATTTTGCCGAAAACCAACCAAAATGCAGGTAATTCTCATTTTTATGACCAACCATTGAATCGAGCGTATTTATTGCCTTGTAGGCAATGGCTAACACTGGTCCTCCTAATATTAAGTAAAATAAAGGGGCGATAATGCCATCACAGGTACTTTCGGCAATACTTTCTATGGTAGCCTTTACAACCTTTTCTTTGCTCAAGCCTAAGGTGTCTCTTCCTACTATCTTAGAGAGTTCTTCATGGGCATCAGACAGAGAATCTTCCTTTAACCTACTTAAAATCGCCTTGGCATGAAGCTGCAAATCCTTTATAGAGAGTGTGGTATAACCCAAATAGATCCAGGCTAAATTCCATAAATAAAGATTCAAATGGTTTGCGAGTTCTAATATTAGGTAAGTAAGGCAAGCACTTGCTCCTACCACCAGAAAAGCCATTACTGTTCCCTTTATCCGTTCAACCCACCAGTCACTTTTGCCCCTTAACTTACTGTCCAAAAGGTTTATCAACTTCCCCATTCCCCGGACAGGATGAGGAAACCGTTCAGGGTCACCAAAGATTAAATCAGCAATATAGGAAAAAGCTATTAACATTTGTTTCCCTCGGGGTGTTAACTTAACTGATGGATTGCATATGGCATAACCCTTACTCAACAATAGAGAAAGGACGCAATAGAAAACCATCCTCTGACAAAAAGATTCTCACGAAAAAACAAAAAAAACCCAACCTTTGACAAGAAGATTGGGTTTTTGCTTGCTTTTTATCTTCCCTCGAAGGTCTAAGATAGATAGTCGACCGGACTCATCATCTTTCATGAGGGGCTTCCTCTTTTGGATGATATTACCGTTGCGGGGCAGTGCCTTGAATCTCACAAGGACTTCCTCTATCTATCTGAAATTTTATTATTTTAATTGGTAACTACAGTTCCAGCCTTGCATTGGGTATTCTTGCCTTAGTTGGTGTAATAACCAATGGGCATGGAAGTCTGCGGCTAATCTCATGGGCAACCTTTTCTGTGCAGCTTCCCATCATATATCTTTCCACAGTACTTTTTCCTGTTGATCCCATAACTAACAGCATGATATTCTCATCCTCATTAGCTGCCTCTACAATCTCATGGGGTGGATTTCCAAACCTGATTAATGGGTTAATTCTCACACCCTCTTCTTCACCATAGGCACAGATATACTTAAAGGATTCCGTGGTATTTTTTTCCAATTCCTCACGCAGGTTACTGCTAATCGCACCTGTCCATTCTGCATAAGCAGCATCATTGATTACCTGCAGAACAACGAGTTCCATCTCCATTTTTTTAGCCAGACAAATAGCATAAGTGATGGCATCCCATGCTGCGGAAGAGTTGTCTGTTGCTACCAAGATCTTTTTTGTCATATCATGCCTCCTTGTATAATACTAAAATCATAGTAATGGGTCAGTGATTGGTAGAGAACCATAAAAATAACCAGCTCCATGTCAGGTTCATTTTTCTTGTTAGGGTTTGATTTGAGGTCTTTTTTCTTTTCTTTTGGCTTATCTTGCTTCTGATTACTATCTTATGCCTGAGTAATATCTTGCCACTGATTATTATCTTACGCTTGTCTGTTATCTTGCTCCTGTGTCGCCTCTTACGCTTTCTCTTGTAAGTCTAACAACAGAATTTAGTGGCAGCTTTTAGCCGTCCACTGGAATGATTTGTCAGATGCTTTTTTGTTTTGTACTACCCAATGGACTTGCACTTTCTGACAATGAATCCTTTTAATCCTTTATCAACTCCTCGTTACTTAAAGATTCTTTATAAACTCTTCAATGCTGATCTCCGTATCCCTTAAAGCACCTTTCAAGGTGTATCTATCAACTTCATCATGATAGGGAAAAACTATCTTTCTGCCGTCAGGATGTTTCATTTTCACATGACTGCCCTTCCTGTGAACTTCTATAAACCCCATCCGTCCTAATATCACCAATACCTCCTGTCCTGACAACAAAGGAAGTTTCATGCTGCCAACTCATAAATTTTATGATTCTCGTCTTCTACTAACTCTTCGTCTGGTTCTAAATATAACTCTATTGCTTCACGGATATTCTTTAATGCCTCTTCTTCAGTTCTTCCTTGGGTCCAACAGCTCTTTAACGCTGGACAGTGAGCCACAAAATAGTCATCCCCACCTTTTTCCATCATTACTTTTATTTTCATTCCCTTTTACCTCTTCATAGACTTTTAACGCCTTATCATTTTTCTGTATAGCTTGTCAATATTTGAATCAGATGTATTAATATAATTTTGTAACTATTCAGGCGTAAAAATGGTTAGGGCAGGGACAAGGGGGTAGCACCCCTGGCACCCTGCAGCTACAGTTATTTGTAGAGACTTGTAGCTGCGACTTGCCAGAGGGGCTCCCTCCTTGTGGTCGCTTATTAGCAAGGACAAAAGAATATCATCCCTGCCACCCGTCGTCCTGATACTACAAAGATACTGCCTGAATAGTTACAATTTTTATTACCAACTTTTCGTATGTTCCCATTTTATTTCCTTTTTTGTATAGCAGTTAACTCGTACAAGCGATAATTCTCTTGTATCTCACAATAAGCTCGATTACTATCTTCCGCTTGAGTGCTATCTTGCTCCCGAGTTATATCTTCCGTTCTCTTGTAAGCCTAACAAGACGGATAACCTGAAAGCTAATATCTGAATATTTATTATGATACCATTTATTCTGCTTTATGTCAATAATTAATTTTATTGTAATTCTGAAAATCCGATATAAGGATATATCCTGCTGAGATAGTCTTAAGACTATATCATGATTAATGTTATGACATATCAGGACTATTTGCCGTGCCAATGGCACAGGCAGATAGATATGAGCAAGATAGTAGTAAGAATACGATTGTATTATTTTTAATTAAAAATCGATATTTTTTAAAAAAAGTTCGACCTGTGCGGTTGTGGATAATTACATCAAGCTTATAAAACACCGACAATTGTTCCGTTAGGAACATAATATCGGTAGAACAATTATAAACAAATCAATCAGTTCCGTAGGAACTGTATAATTTCAAACCGATTGA
>JBDRAP010000082.1:0-3046 GCA_043823615.1 bacterium | reverse complement strand
CAATCGGTTTGAAATTATACAGTTCCTACGGAACTGATTGATTTGTTTATAATTGTTCTACCGATATTATGTTCCTAACGGAACAATTGTCGGTGTTTTATAAGCTTGATGTAATTATCCACAACCGCACAGGTCGAATTGATCCGCATACATTAAAACGAGCAGAAGAACGAGGTACAGATGAAAAAGAAATCATGGATGTTATAAATAGTGGTTTTTCGATTCCAGCTAAATATGAGCGTATTGGAAGATATAAAGTGTATGATTTTAGACAAATGCGGCATAACAAATACTATGAACAAAAAAGGGTTGAAGTATTTTATATTATCGAAAAAAATGTAATCATAACTATAACTGTTTATGTATTTTATGGAAAGTGGGAGGAAGAATAAAATGAATATTACTTATAATGATAAGACGGATCTTCTCTATATCCGATTAGATGACAGAAGGCAGGAAGTTATAAATAGGCGAGTCTCTGATAATATTGTGCTGGATATAGGTAATGATGAGAAAGTGATAGGAATTGAGATTCTTGATGCTTCAAAACAAGTATCTCTGGAAAGACTTTTACCTGTTAGATATGAAGTTTCAAGAGTAGCAGCGTAGATTTGCTGATTACGATAGAAAATAGCAAGTTTGCAATAACTATTTTGTAATAGTTCACCGCAGAGACGCAGAGGCACAGAGAGTTGATTTGCCAGTAGTTTACAAAGAAGTCATAGAATTAAAAACAGTAGTGCCAATTCATGAGGCCCAGATTCTAACCTATCTAAAGATGATGGATGAAGGCTTGGACTATTGATCAATTGCAATGTTTCTGTCCTAATGGATAGAATCAAGCATATGGCCAATAGACTTTAAGTTTTTCTCTGCGTCTCTGCGTCTCTGCGTCTCTGCGGTTAGCTGAACTGTTACACTATTTTCAATGATGCGTTTGGAAGAGAGAATGTCAATGCAAGGTCTGGTCTACTTATTCCGCGAAGCTCGACAGGCTGTTACGGAATGGACGAAGCTGTCATTCCGAACGAATGTGAGGAATCTCAACTCATTGATTTTCAAAAGGTTAAGATTTCTCGGATTCCCTCGAAATGACAAAAAGACGCATTCTGTAACAGCCTTTCGACTTCACATAGAGATAAGAGGCTTTAAGAAGAAGGAAAAAATATAATGCAATACACAATCACTACAAATAATCTGAAATTATTAATCAATGACTTGACTGAAAGGCATATTGTTTATGCCCCAAAAAGGGTTGAGACAGGCACGGTATTATACGAGGCAATAGCGTCTTTTGATGAATATGACAACACTGTTCTGATTACCAATACCTCGGCAAAGGGGAAGATCTACCCACAATGCGAAAGATTGTTTTCATTTACAAAGACAACAGATGGTGTAGAATTAAGGGAAGACGAGCAGACAAAAGAATCTGTAATCTTTGGATGCAGACCATGTGATGCAAAGGGTTTTTCGCTGTTGGACAAGCTGTTTAACTGGGGTGAGTATAAAGATGAGTCTTATTTTACAAGGCGTGCCCAAACCACGATAATTAGCATTGCCTGTATCAATCCCCAGTCAACATGCTTTTGTAACTCGTTTAAGGATGGGGGTGTTGCAAGCAAGATTGGAAGTGATTTGCTTTTGACACCCATAGGTGATAAGTATCTTGTAGAGATTGTAACCGAAAAAGGGCAAAAGATCCTTGAAGAAAGCAAGTATTTTGAACCTGCAACAGAGGAGAATATTGCCCTAAAGCAAGGTGTGGAAAAATCTGCAAATGAGAAGATGACAAAACGGCTTGAGTTGGATATTATCAAGAAAAATCTTGATACTGCCTTTGAATCCTCATACTGGGATACCGCACACCTGCCATGCTTAAAGTGCAATGCCTGTACCTTTGTTTGCCCTACCTGTTATTGCTTTGATATAAGTGAATGTCAAAATGGGTATACAGAGGGTGAGCGAAACAGGACATGGGATAGCTGCATGTCCGAACCGTTTACCAGAATGGCTGGCGGGGTAAATCCAAGGTTAGACCCAAAGCGGCGATTTCGTCAAAGGTTTATGCATAAGTTCAGGTATCATGTGGATAATTTTAATGAGCATCTCTGCACAGGCTGTGGAAGATGTATCAAATATTGTCCTGTTGGTGTAGATATAAGAGAAGTACTGGAAGGGGCAAAATGAGTAATATTTATTCTCCAAATATAGCAAGGGTAGTAGAGATACGGGAAGAAACACCTGATGTCAAGAGTTTCGCATTTAAGTTTATCGACCCGGAGATTCACAAGAATTTTACATGGAAGGCGGGGCAATTCCTGATTCTTTCCGTATTTGAGGTTGGTGAGGCAGTATTTACCTTTGCCAACCCTCAAACAAGGAAGGAATTCATAGAATGCAGCATAAGAAAGGTTGGGCTTGTTACTGAGGCTATACATGAATTAGAGGTAGGTGATACGGTTGGCATCAGGGGTCCCTATGGAAACTGGTTTCCGTTTGAGGAGTTTAAGGGTAAAAATCTATTATTTGTAGCTGGCGGGATAGGTATAGCTGCCTTGCGTTCCCCTATTGAATACAGCCTTGATACAAGAAAAGATTACGGACAGATAACCATACTCTATGGGTCAAGAAGCCCACTGGATATTTGCTATAAAGACAAACTCACAGAGTGGCAGAATAGTGATACCGTAGAGGTAGTTTTAACCGTTGACAGGGGCAATGATGAGTGGAAACACAGGGTGGGACTGATTCCAAATATATTGAAGGAAATGAGTCCTGTTGCAGAAAATACAGTTGCTATTATCTGTGGTCCCCCGATTATGATAAAATTTACCCTAAAGGCATTGGCAGATTTAGGCTTTGCAGATGACAAAATAGTTACTACCCTTGAAATGAAGATGAAGTGCGGATTGGGCAAGTGTGGTCGGTGTAACATAGAAAATATCTATGTCTGTAAGGATGGACCTGTATTCTATTATACACAATTAAAAAATCTGCCGGAAGAATATTAAATATCCACCCCTCTATCCTTCACAAGCTGGAA
>JBDRAP010000081.1:0-3919 GCA_043823615.1 bacterium | reverse complement strand
GATGGTTTTAACTCTTCTTCTAAAAGTATCGATATATTTATTAGTCACCGTGTCTGATTAAATATCAGATTAATTATGACAAGGCTGTCTCAGCCGATATAGGGTTTGGTGTTTCAAAGGCAGCTTATGAGTATTCTTCTTACAGGTATTCTGATCATTCTATGGATACAGATAAGAGGTTGGTGCCGGTGATTAATCTTGGGATGGATCTCTTTGCCAGAAGCACAACCCATCTTACCCTTGATTGGAAATACTTTATGGGAGGAGACTTCCATGGATATGATACAGCTATTCAGGTATTGTCTGGAGGGGTTTCTATTAATTGGTGATTGCGAGGTGTACGGCATGGTGCTGCCACTGATTATCGGTTTCGTAACAGCCTGTGGAGCTTAAACCATGTCAATTTATAATAAAGGTCTGAAGCCTTTCGCTGCGAACTATAAATGCAATCCGATAAATAAGTTGACATAATGGTTGTAGGGACAGAGCTTGCCCATGCGAATACAGGTGGTGCCAAGGGTGCTGCCCAATTATTCCTATATTAACAACCCTAAAGGGTTTTCTACATTGTTTGATTTGAATGTAGAAAAGGCTTCAGCCTTGCTCTTTGTATATGCAATCTAATCATGTGTCAATTTAATTAGTGGATTACATACAAATGATACAAAGGAGGTGAAAAAAAAAATGAGGATTTTTGTGTTGTTTTGTTTGATGTTGATTCCATTTGTGTTTAACGGTTGTGCTTCTAAATCAGGATTCATCAAGAATGGTGAGATCAATCGGACAATTGCTCAGGAAGCAATAGATGAGGAAGATATTACGGCAATTGGGATTGGTGCAGCTGACCCAAGCATAGAGAATAAAACCCAACGGATAGCAATGTCAAGAAATGCTGCCATTGTGCAGGCACAGTATGAAATGCTTACCATTGTCAAGGGAGTAACCCTTACCGGCGGTATTACTGTGGAAAAGACAATGGAGACAGATTCGCTTCTGTCCAGCAAGATTAATGCTGAAATCAAAGGGGCAGAAATAGTTAAGACAGAATGGACTGCTGATGACGGTTGTGTGGTTACCTTGAAACTTCCAAAAAAGAGATTAAAGGCAATGGGATTGAAGATGATTAAGTGAAAGGGGCAATCGTTATGCCGCAGAGACGCAGAGAATACAGAGAAATATGGACATGGTTCAAAAACAGATGGCTGAGAATAACCACCTGCTGCTCTGGCCAGATGGGGACAGTAGGGTGACAGAGGTGCTGCCCCCTTGTCCCCCGTTCCCCTGCATTCGCAGGGGCAGGCTCTGTCCGTGAAGGCAAACAGACTTCCGAAGTTTTCAAAACTTCGGAAGTCTCCCTTATGTGCCTTCAGATTTTTTTCGAGCTGTGCGGTTGTGGATAATTGCATCAAGTCTCCTTAGCCAGCAGCTATTGCAACGAGAAGAGGCAGCACCTCTGGCAGAGAAAAAACCACAAAGGGTGTAAACTCTTAGGGAAAATAATTGCGAGCGAAACAAGAGTAATTGCAAATGAGAAAAGCGCGACAGACAAGGGTTGTGTCTCTTAGGATTTACACCCTTTGTGGATCTTCTTCTGTGTTTGCGTGTTATTGTTATGCTTGTGGCTTAATGCAACAACCGCACAGATCAGATTTTTTCTGATAATCTGTGAAATCTGTGTAATCTGTGGATAATCTTATGACGAGAGGAGAAAACGAGATGAAATATTTACTTATTTATTCGCTGGCTTGCTCGCTGTTTTTTTCTGGTTGTGCTGCAACCAGAAAGGCGGCTATTAAACCAACCGCAGCAACAGAGGTAGTGGAGGCTGTAGGTCAGTCACCAATCATCAAGGATGATCTTATTGGTGCCAAAAATGCAGCCTTAGCTGATGCTCAAAGGGCTGCATTAGGGCTTGTTGTCGGTGTTTATGTCACTGGTGAAACCTTAGTCTCCAAGGCAGTTCTGCTTGAGGAAAACATCCTCGGACAAACACAGGGGTATATTGAACGATACACCATCCTTAAGGAATATCGTCAGGATGAGTTTTATAAGATACGCATCAAGGCAGTAGTACGAAAAGAGGATTTAGCCCGAAAGATTGATGAAATGCAGCTCCTGACAAAACCCTCACCTGTTGCAGCCTTCTGGATTGACGAGTATGTGGATGATAAGGCAGTAGAAGCATCAGCGATAGAGTTACAGCTAAGTCAGCATCTTATTAATGCTGGCTTTTGTGTAAGTGGCGATAAGCCAAAGAATACCTTTGCTACTTGTGAAGATGCAGAAAAACAGGCTGAAAGGGTCAATGCAGACATCCTTGTCCTGGGCAGGGCAGCAAGCCATTTTGTGACAGATAAGGATTTAGGGGGGCTGATCTCGTATCGGGCAACCGTTTCCCTGAAAATAGTCAAGGCAAATACCAGAGAGGTGATTGCTGTAATTGATGAGACCTCTGGCGGGGTGGATATAACCAGAGAGGCAGCAGCGAGGGCATCGTTGAGCCGGGCTATTGAGAAGATTGATACGAATTTTGCCAAGAAGCTTTACGAAACATTGGAAAAGCAGTCTAACATTACCTTGAAAATATCCGGGATAGCTGACATCAATGAACTGAACCTGATTAACCGTTTAATGCGTTCATTCATAGAGGTAACAGACTCTCGTGTAAGAAATTACTCTGGCAGCTCAGCAGTCATTGAGATTGCCTTAAAAAGGGGTACTGCCACAGATATTGCCCGTCGTCTGGAACAACTTAAGGAACAAAGGATTAAGGTAATCTCTGTCGGGCAGTATGATATTGAGGTGATGGTAGGTAAATGAGTGGTAGAGACAGGTCTTAAGACCTGTCTCTACGGGGTATTCCCCTCCCAAGAAGGGAATACCCCTGTCACTCTCAAGGAGGGGAATACAACTATTATGTCAAGTTATTTATCGGATTGCATATATAAAGAGCAAGGCTGAAGCCTTTTCTACATTCAAATCAGACGATGTAGAAAACCCTTTAGGGTTGTTAATATAAGCAAGTTATTTATCGGAGTTTCCATATAAAAGGTTTGACAAATAGGATTATTTGATGTATAGTATACATTAAAAGGAGGTGCTTTTTTATGAAGCGGACACAAATTTATCTGGAAGATGATCAATGGCGTAATTTAAGTATTGTTAAAGAGATTGAACATTGCACTATAGCTGAATTAATTCGGAAGGCTATTGAT
The DNA here is from genome assembly GCA_043823615.1 of bacterium. GTDB lineage: Bacteria > UBA9089 > CG2-30-40-21 > CG2-30-40-21 > CG2-30-40-21 > CG2-30-40-21. Next base: position 704 of record JBDRAP010000081.1, on the reverse strand, counting down.
AAGGTGTATGCTAAAAAAGAAAGCTCATGTTTTGAAAAGGCACTTGATGATATTACAGGCTTGTGGGCTGCAAGGCAAGATATTGGCTCAACTCAAGATTATCTTTGCAGTATCCGTAAGGATGATAGAATAGAAAGGTTGTAATCATTCAGCTGTCAGCTGTCAGCCTTCAGCTTTTGTAAGGCATTACGGCATAAAAGAAGGTAGCACCTTCGGCACAGAAGAGCGTAAAGTTAAGAACGCTTCATTTGCCTTGGTTTTATGGTTTTTGCTGACTGCTGATAGCTGACGACTGAATGCTTGCGAAAGGTTAGGTCTATGAAATATCTACTGGATTCTGATGTGATTATTGAAATCTTGCGAGAAAATACAAAAGTAGCAACACAACTCAGAGAACTTTACTTCAGAGGAAATATCTTTTGCTATTCTCCTGTTACTAAGGCTGAAATTTACCATGGGATAAGAAGTGGGGAAGAAAATAAAACGGCTAATTTTTTTGCTCAATTAGAGTGTATTTTGATTGATGCAAAAATTGGAGAAAAGGCAGGAACATACCTTAAATTTTATCGAAAAAGCCATGGAGTACAACTTGGCGATGCCTTAATTGCGGCAAGCAGCTTTTATTCAAAAGCATACTTGATTACCTTTAACGAGAAACATTATCCGATGAAGGATATAACATTGCATTCGTTTTCTTAACCCAA
>JBDRAP010000080.1:0-3970 GCA_043823615.1 bacterium | reverse complement strand
ATACCTTTCCCCCCTTAAGACATTTTCTGCCATCTTTTTTCTATTTTTCCCATCTGCATCCATGAGCCACAAATCATAGATTAAGTCCTTTCCCTTTCTGATGGTATAAAAGGCAATCCTCTGCCCATTCGGTGACCAGACAGGGTTAATCTCATCTATGGGTTCAGTGGTAAGGGGTGTCTTCTTTACTGATGGTCCATTTATATCACTAAGAAGGTAAATATCCATATTTCCGCTTTCCAGAGAAGCATAGACAATCCTGTTTCCATCGGGTGACCATTGCGGGGTAGTTTCTACCTGAGTGGTACTTACCAGACATCTCAAGTTTTCCGGAACACTGCCGCAACTCATATCTAAAAGATATATATCCCCATTCCCTGTAAGCCCTGAGACAAAAACTATCATCAATGGATTTGAAGGGGAACAACTGGCATAGCTATTGGTAACTAATTCACCCCTTATCTGGTTCAGCCTTACCTGAGGATAGCTTGTTATCTTAAAATTACTATCTATAACATACAGCTTATCATTAGAGATAAATGGAATATCCTTTTCACTAAGCGGCATCGATACATCCCTCTTACTTATTTTCCTGAGTGAAACAAGGGATTCTTTTTTCATCTCTTTGTTTGCATCAATCGACCCCTTGTACAGGTCTGTTTTTTCAGTATAGATAAACTCATATGTATTTTGGTCAGCTTTTATCCATGAGATCCCACCAGCATAAAAATTTTCCGTGACTGCAAATTCCATTGTCTCCTCTTCAGCAAATGGGTCCCTTTCTGATGCCTTAAATTCTGAAATCGGTTTTATCAAACAATTTCCTGAGGGCGGGGACTCAAGGTAAAATATCCCTTGAGAGTGGCTGTTACTCTCACGGCTGATCCTTTCTATGGCTATTAACCTGCTATTTTTCGACCAACTCGGACAAATATCATCACATGCTTCATTATGAAGAAGGTGTCTATGTATATTGGTCATAGCCTGTGTCTTTATCTTGCCAAAGGCAATCTCAGCCACAGAATCAGCCATTAGAGTACCTTCTTCAGCTATTGCGTTTGAGCACCAGATCAGCATCAGGCTTAGTATTATCCATTGTCTCATTTATTTTCTCTCCTCCATGGAACTATTCATAAGCGTTCAGCTATCAGCTGTCAGCTGTCAGCATTCAGATAGAAACAGAAAAATCAATGAGAAAACAAGGAAGCATCAAATAGTCCCTTGTTGTTTGCTTCTTGTTTTTGGGAACTAATTACCTTGAAAGCTGATAGCTGACGGCTGAAAGCTGAACGCTTACAATCACTCTACCTATTCATTTGATTATACACCCTTTTGGCTGTTTCCCATGATGATTTGGGGTCACTCCCATCCTTGAATCGTGAGAAATACTCATTAAAGGCATCGTTTGCCTCATTCTTCCATCTTGCTTGAATATTCTCTGATGAATCAGGTTGTTGTTCGTAACAGACATAGATGTAATAATACGACATGGCTAAATAGAACCTTATATCATGGATATTCCTCAATGGTGCATTAAAGGAAACACCTGTTGGCGGCTGTATCCGGCTGAACTCTGCACGACGAGAAAATGCCTCTTGCAGATTTTTGATGGACAAGTTGTACTCCTTGATAGCCTGCTCGGTATCTACAGGGCTATCAAGTCTTCTTGCCTTTTTATAATGTGCCAATCCCTCGTAAAAGGAGATAAAGGCAGTACTCTCTTTCTTTTCTAATTCCTTTAATATGACCAACGCCTGATCATACCCTTCATTATCATAAATATTCTTCAACACCCTGTTCCATTTCTCAGAAATGGGATCAGAAGGCAGAGAAGGAGTTATAACCACTGGTGGTGTAGGTTTAGCTACCGGAAGAGATGGTGGTGGTGTGGTGTCAACTACCGGAGGTGTAGGTATAACCACTGGTGGTGTGTGTTTATCTACAGGAGGTGTGGATATAACCACTGGTGCTATGGGTTTAACTACCGGTGGCGGTGGCAGCTCAACCTTTATCCTATTAACCCTTACCACATCAGGGATAGATTTATTCCCCAGGGAATCTACAGCCGCAAGAACAATGGTATACTTTTTTATATCACGAAGTTCAATCTCTTGCTTAAACCTGCCCTCAGCGTCTAATCTTATCTTAACAGGCTTATTATCAACCAATAATTCAATATCCTTGATAACACCATCATCTGTTACCCTGCCAATAATCTCTACACTATCTTTTTCAATATCAATATCATTCTTAGGAATAGATATCTTTGCCTGTGGCGGTGTATTATCTATTATTATCTCAAATTCCTCCTTAGCAATATTATTTGCCTTATCCTCTGCAGTTATTTTGATGATATTCTTTCCTTGTTTAAGGTGAGAAATAGTTGTCCCAAAGTAGCCGTCATTGCTAAAGTTTACCTTATTTCCATTTACCTCAACAATAGCTATTCCTGACCCGGCATCCTCTACCCTGCCGGAAATGGGAACAGCATCCTGATTGGTCACCCTATTCTTTGGTTCAGGAGAGGTAATCTTAATTACTGGCGGAGTAGCGTCTTTTACAATCTTTACCTGTTGCTCAGACTGATTGCTGCTTGGGTCCAAGGCTGCAATTACTATCTCATTTGCCCCTTCCTGAAGATTAATCCGGGCAGAAAAATTACCTTTGGGCGAAAAAGGTATTTCTTTATTTCCTGCCTTAAGAGACACTACCTTTTTGTTATCAGAAACAACACCTTCTACAACCACAGTATCCTTATTAGTCATTGCAGGCAGGGGTGATACCTTCAATTCAGGGGGTTTTGTGTCTATTTCAATTCGGACATCAGAGGCTTTTTGAATCATGCGTTGAGCATTGGTTAGCCCCTTTTCAGCTAAGGAATATTTCCCTTGTCCAAGGTCAGAGGATGCTCCTGATAATATAGTTGTTATTTCCTGAGATGCCCTTGAATCTTTAACATGCTTTTTTACCTCTTTTTCCATGTTTCTTATTCTGGCAGAGATAGCATTATGTTTCTTTTCTGCAGTTCCAATTATCTTTTTAATCCCCTCGATCCCCTGAATCACAGCCTCATATTTACCTTGATTAAACAAATCCCTTACCATTGACAGCCCTTCATCTGCCTCACTATGGACAAAGTACCCTTTAGTCCTGACAGAATCAAGACAGCCCTGAACAGCCTCCAGAGCTTGTTCAGCAAGCTGCTTTTCAGCAGGCTGCTTTTCTTCCTCAGTCTTTTCAGTCAGAAAAATCTGCAACTCTGTCTTGTTGGTATTTTTTGCACTGTCTTTGGACTCTATACTTATCGTATTTGTCCCCGGGGAAAGGGTAATTGGGCAAGAAAAGCTGCCATCATCACCTACGGCAACACCTTGAGCCTTATCATTAATCATGGCTGTTAACCCTGCCCCTTTCTCGGTTGTTCCTACAAACTCTATCCCTTCCGTATCTGTCTTAAATTCTGTAGATGGGGGATAGACTATCATCAAAACAGGTGGTGTCTTATCTATAACTATGTGCCTCTCATCAGTTTTTGACTTGCCAGCCGAATTTTTAACCTGAACCCTGATAGTATATGAGCCTTCATAAATATCCTCACACCCTGTAGAGGAAAAAAGTTCCTGATTTATCAATGGTACCAACTTGCTAAATCTCTGCCGTGCATCTACGGTAGTAATGACGCTATTAACCTTTTTGTCGCCAATAATAACATCTATCCTGACCAGATTGCCCTTATCAGCGTTTCCAGAGACACTAATCTTGTTGTTTTCAGCCTGAGTTATAAGCCCTTCCTGTGGTTCAGAGATATTTAATGATGGGGATTTGGTAGTAAGAAATAACAATAACCCAATACTTGCTACCAGAATAATGATCAATATTGCCAATATTTGTCGAATAGACATTTTTTCTAACCTCCTCGTATAATTTCAACCTACTGTCGTGTCAATTCTTAATTGTCGGATAGTTGTAA
>JBDRAP010000079.1:0-6468 GCA_043823615.1 bacterium | reverse complement strand
ATCTGTTCTATAACACGGAATTGAAACTTTTCCTTTTGAATAACCATAACCCATTTTAACTGTACCAAATATCCCTCTTGCTTTGGTGTAAGTAAATTCACCAATAGCATCTCCCATCTTTATCATGCCAACAATATTTTTTTCCTTTGTATAAACAAACTCTGCCGGCACCTTGCCTAACAGTATTGTTCCAAAAATACCCCTTTCCTTTAAGTAGGTAAACTCTCCGTCTGTATCCCCCAGCTTTACCGTACCAACAATACCTTTATCCCGTGTATAGACAAACTCACCCTGAGCCTCTCCAAGCTCTACTATCCCCACAATTCCCCTATCTTTAGAAAAAGTAAAGCTGCTTTTGATATCACCCATATCAACACTTCCGGAAATTCCATGATTGCTCATTCTCACACCTCCATAATTATTATAAGTCTTCAGTATTCAACAGAGGGCAGGCACAAGGGCCTGCCCCTACATTCAAATATTAGAAACCACTACAGCCTGCTTATTAGAGTGCCTTTCAGCTTTTTTCGATAATCTGTGAAATCTGCGTAATCTGTGGATAATCTTAATTGCACAGGTCAAAAGATCTTGAGCTGACAGCTTTCTTATCTGCTATCCAAATACCCTTGCAGGATTATGGCTGCAGCAATCTTATCTACTATTTGCTTCCGTTTATTCCGGGATAACCCTGCTTCAAGCATGGAATTTTCAGCAGCCCTTGAGGAAAGCCTTTGATCCCAAGGCAAGCATTCAATATCTATGCCCTGCTTAAGCCTCTCAATAAAATCAAGCACCTTTTCTGCCTGTGGACCAATACTGCCATTCATATTCTTGGGCAAACCAAACACTATCTTAGAGACCCCAGAGTCAGCAATAATTTCCTTCAAATCTTCTATGGTAGCCGTATCCCCTGTTCTTGTTATAACCTTAAAGGGTTGAGCAAACATGCATAAGGGATCGCTAACAGCTATTCCGATATATTTATCACCTATGTCCAAACCCATAATTCTCATTTGGAAACACAAAAACATAAAGCTGTTGCCAGTATTTGTTTCATCGTCATTTCTTCATCTCCCTGTATATCCCTTTTAACGAACCAATATCCTGTCTCTTTGGTTCCTCACTCTTTTCAAGAAAGGATTCGATATTCTTTCTTAGCCAGCAAACCTCTCTGGTCAATCTTTCTATCTCAACTACAATATCGTTTAATCCCTTTTCTTCAGCAAACAAAAGTGCTGCACTGACTGTCAGGTCAATATGATATGACTTTTCATGATTATCCCCAAAAATATCTGTATAACAGGTTTTTGTATCAAACTCTTTCGGATTATTTTTGTTGGTCATATATTCAACTGCAGCTGCAAAGAAAAATCTTATCGTCTCCCCTGGTGCAAGATGTGCCAACCCCTTAAATATAGGGAGTTCAGAGAGCATTATCCCAGGATCCTTTCGATAAACAATATCTGGTTGAAAGCTGCACTTAATATTAAATGCAGGACCACCACCAATATTTGCCACCTTTACCTCAAGTATATGCGGAGACTGTTCCTTTGGTTTAATATCAATAACCACATATGGCTTAGACTCTTCCTTTCTTATCTCCTTTATCTCATTTACCAACGCCCTTGTAGATTCAGTAGACCTCTTTATCCGATAAGCCACATATGCCATCATTATCAGATAAATTGCCCCTGAAAATGTCAAAAATACTGTACCCCATTCCTCCATTGGACATCCTCCTTAAATTTGTGAAGATATCCCCCCAGTTTCTAATATAAACTATTCCGAAGTCAGCTATCTGCTCAGTCACCCCCCATAGCAGAATCAAACTTAGGATAATTACAAAGTTATTAATACACCATATCATTTGATTATGGGTTTAGGTGAATATCCACCCCGTCCTGCAGATACCCCCGCTATCAGAAACAGCCCAAATTCAATATTTCTTCTCTGGTGGCGGTGGTGTTGGGTTTTCAGGTCGTTTCAGGTTTTCAGGAGGAGGATTATAACCCTCCTGTAGGATTCTCCACTTTGGCTTTTCGATGATTTCCTTGATGCTTGTTTCTTTATGCTTTTCGTTCATTTATGCCTCCCTTTGAAAATAATTGATTTAACCTTCCAAAAACTCAATAGACTCTATTTTTTGTTCAGGGGTTATTAAAATACCTTTAACATTTAGGTCAACATATTTGCCTTCTTGAATCCATGCAGGTTTAAGCAAAAATATATACGGGGTTTCGGGTTCATCAGAATAGTATTTTGGCCATCCATATATTCTTCGTCCATTTTCAAAATTTATTATGATAGGTTTTCTTATATCACAAAATACATCAAACCATACAGAACTCCGTGCAGTTTTCCTGCTGACTCGTAGTCCTCGTGCTAATTTCATATGCCAGTCATTTGTAATAAGAAAACTTAATATTACAGGAATACCAATGCTAAGCAAACCTAAGCACAAAAAAGAATTACTGTTATAAGAATAAGTAATAGTTCCTTTAATCTGATTTAGTGCCACAGGGCTACTACCAGACACCAAGGAATAAATAGTATAGATAAGCATAGAGAAAATCAAGGCTTCTATTATTTTCTCAAACTCTTTTCTTTCTTTTCTGACAACAAGAACATTAAAGATTGTTGCTGCAATAAATCCCGGAATAAGAAATATCAAAATTTGCAAAGATTGAAAAGTATACATTTATACACCCTGCTTTTAGCCATTAACCCTGCATCTCCAACAACATTTTCCTCCCCTCAGCCATAGCCTCCCCAACCATTTCAGGTTTTATACCGCCTGCCTGAGCAATATCTGCCCTGCCGCCGCCACTGCCGCCGGTAATGGATGCTATTTGTTTGATCAATTTTCCAGCATGTAACCAATCAGTCAAATCCTGACTAACCTTAACCACCCAGAAGACCTTGTCATTAATAACAGAGGACAAAATAATCACGCCTGAATTCAACCTATTCATCAACAAATCTGCAGTCTCCCGAAGCAAGCCCGCATCTGTTCCATTAAGCATAGCGGTTATAACTCGTATCTTGCCAATCTCATCAGCAATATCTATCAGTTCAGTAATCTTACCCTTAGTTAATTCAGTTTTGAGCCTTGCTATCTCTTTTTCCTGCTCCTTATTTGACATTATAAGCCTTTCTATTCTTGGGACAATCTCATCTGATGGGGCTTTTAGTAATTGGGAAAGGTTGAGATTAATCTCCTGCTGCCTGCACACGAGCCTGTATGCCCCTTGCCCTGATAATGCCTCAATCCTTCTTACCCCGGATGCTATCCCCATCTCTGTCTTTATCTTAAACAATCCCAGCTCACCAGTGCTTGAGGCATGGGTTCCGCCACATAATTCTATGCTGTAATCAAAAATCCTGACTACTCGTACCATTTGCCCATATTTTTCACCAAAGAGAGCCATAGCACCCATTCTCTCAGCCTCAGAGAGTGTTGCTTCAAAGGTCTCAACCATTAGATTTTCCTGTATCTTGTTGTTTACTAATTCCTCTATTTTTCGGCAATCTTCTACGGTTAACAGGGAAGGATGGCTAAAATCAAATCGCAGATAGTCAGGGCAGACAAATGATCCTGCCTGTTTTACATGCTTACCCAGTACCTGTTGCAGGGCAGACTGAAGCAAATGGGTAGCAGTATGGTTTCTTTGTATTGCCAATCGGTGTACCATCTCTACCCGTGCAAATACCTCATCACCCTTTTTCAACACACCTTGTTTAATCCGTGCATGATGAACAATTGTTTTCCCAATAGCAGATCTCTTGGTGTCAAGCACCTCTGCTATACCATCCGTGCTAATAAGCATACCTATATCCCCGACCTGTCCACCACACTCAGCATAGAAGGGTGTTACATCCAGAATTATTTGTATATCTTCGCCCTCTTTTGCCTCGTCAATCACACCCTCTCCCTTTACTATATCCAGCACAGTTGCCTCAACTTGCATAGATTCATATCCCGCAAATCGTGTTTCTCGTTCAATAATAAATCCAGCAGGTATTTCATTCTCTTTCAGTCCCAGCCCCGCTTCTCTGGCCTTTTTCCGTTGGATGGACATCTCTGCATTAAAGCTCTGAGTATCAATGGAAAGCCCTGCTTCTTTAATAATTTCCTCAGCCAGCATTATTGGAAAACCATATGTATCATAGAGTTTGAAAATATCCTTCCCCTGTATAACATCCTCTTCCCTTCCCTTATATTCTTCAATCAATCCTTCCAGAATATTTAGTCCTCGACCCAATGTAGCAGCAAATTTTTCCTCTTCCTGTTTAATAATCCTGCTTATATGGTCATGATAATGCAATACCTCGGAAATACCTGTGGCTTCAATAGTTGTTTGCACAAGTTGATACAAAAATGCTCCCTGAAGATCAAGCCGTCTCCCCTGACGAATAGCCCTTCTGATAAGTGAACGAAGGACATAGCCCCTGCTTTCGTTAGAGGGAAGCACATCATCAAAGATCAAAAAGGTAATGGCTCGCAGATGGTCTGCAATTATTCTCAACCTGAATGCGTTCTCCTCTGCAGGTACCCCAGCCAACCCTGAGATGGCTTCAATTATGGGAAAAAGCAGATCGCTGTCAAAGTTTGAGTGTTTACCCTGAAGAACGGCTGCAAGCCTTTCTAATCCCATCCCTGTATCGATATTCTTTTTAGGCAAGGGATGAAGCTGTTTTTTCTCATCCCGGTCAAATTGGGTAAACACAAGGTTCCACAGTTCTAAAAATCCATCACAATCACAACCAGGGGCACAACCCTCTTGCAGGCAGCCAATATCTGGTCCCTGATCAATAAGTATCTCTGAACAGGGTCCACATGGACCTGTTTCGCCCATTGTCCAAAAATTGCTGTCTTCTCCCAGCTTAATTATTCTTTCCTCTGGCAGCCCAATCCCTTTATTCCAGATATTAAACGCTTCTTCATCATCAAGATATATGGAGGCATACAGCTTATCTGCAGGCAGTTTTACCACAGAGGTTAAGAATTCCCATGCCCATTCAATTGCCTCTTGCTTAAAATAATCACCAAACGAAAAATTGCCCAGCATTTCAAAAAATGTATGATGCCGTGCAGTCTTCCCAACATTTTCAATATCATTGGTTCGCAGGCATCTTTGAGATGAAGCTGCTCTGGTAAATGGCAAAGGAGAAACCTGTCCTAAAAAAAAGGGCTTAAACGGCACCATTCCGGCAATGGTAAAAAGCACTGTTGCATCAGAGGGAACCAGAGAAACACTTGATTTTATCGCGTGCCCTTTTTCTCTGAAGAATTCAAGATATGCCTGTCTTATTTCAAAACCTTTCATCTAAAAATACTCCTGTTTGTAATTTATGGCTTATGGTCGATTCATTGAAGTAGTCGCAGACTTTAACCTGCGTTCAGATATGAACGAATAATTATTTGCCAATACCTGATCTTCCTTGCGGCAGTTATTTTTTGGAAATTTCCTTTCCCACAGATAAGGGGATAGGGCAAGCGAGAATCTTCATGCTTTTTGCGAGAAAGTCATCTATATTTAATAATCACAAAAAAACCGTTGTAAGGTCTATCTCTAATTCCTCAAATATCCCAACCTTAATCTTATCCTCAGCCGAATACATCTCAGCCCTTGCATACTTATTGTCTTCAAGTTTATAAACAAATATTGTTTTGTCTAATGGGTGAACAATCCAATATTCCTTTACCCCAACCCGTTCATAGAGAGAAAACTTCACAGTCATATCTTTCTTAGATGTTGATGGCGATAAGATCTCTATGACCAGATCAGGTGCCCCCTTACATTTTTTACTGTCAAGCTTTGTCTTGTCACAGATTACAAGTATATCCGGCTGAACAACAGTCTGACAATCTTCTTCTGTTTCATAATCCTTTGGCAAGATGACATCAAGGGGGGCAAGGAATACTTTACAGGGCTTACCCCTTAAGTAAACTGAAAATTCTGTAAATAATATACCCAGTATATCCTGATGATCTACAGAAGGGGCAGGACTCATATCGTAGGCAATACCATCGATTAATTCCCATCTTTCTTCGTCGGGCCATCCGAGATAATCCTTATATGTATATTTTTCTTCTTCTTTCCTTAGTGGCAATCCCATTTCTTACCTCTACCAATAATATTATCCTTTTGTAGTTGCGATGTTACTTCCTCTAAATTTTGGGGTGAGCGACGGGACTTGAACCCGCGACCGCCGGAGCCACAGACCGATGCTCTACCAACTGAGCTACGCCCACCATGAATACTAAAAAGAGCAAGACATCAAGGGCATATTCTTTTCTCCCTTGTCCTTGCTCCCCCCATCTTACCTTTTGGTGCGCCCGGAGGGAATCGAACCCCCAACCTACTGCTTAGAAGGCAGTTGCTCTATCCAGTTGAGCTACAGGCGCTAATGGTCGGGGTGAAAGGATTCGAACCTTCGACTTCCTGCTCCCAAAGCAGGCGCGCT
>JBDRAP010000078.1:0-4117 GCA_043823615.1 bacterium | reverse complement strand
CGGCAGCAACAAAGATTGCTGCCAGGCTGGGAATGTTTCCACGAAAAGATGTAATTCGATTGATAGCCCTTCTTCAGATGGCAGGATTGCCTGTAAAATTTAAGGATTTATCACTAAATGATCTTTTACAGACTATGTCTTTAGATAAAAAAAATGTATCTTCTGAACACATAAGATTCATCTTGCCAAAAAGAATCGGGCATGTTATAATGGTTGAGGATTTAAGCCACCAAGTAATTACAGATGTCTTAAAGGAGCAAAAAGAATAAATGAGAATATTAGTTATTCATGGACCAAATTTGAATCTTTTGGGAACAAGAGAGCCAGAGGTATATGGTTCTGTAACCATGGAAGAGATAAATAATAGTTTAAGGCAAACTGGTCAGTCGTTAGGGGTAGAGGTTGAGTGCTTTCAATCAAACCATGAGGGTGCAATTATAGATAAAATAGCTGAGGCAAAGGTTGATGCTATTATCATAAATCCCGGGGCATACACCCATACCAGCATCGCTATTGCTGATGCTATTTCCGGGGTCAATATTCCAACCATTGAGGTTCATATCTCTAATATTCACAGGCGAGAGGAATTCAGGCAAAAATCATTTATTGCCCCGATAGCTGTAGGGCAGATAACAGGAGTTGACAAGAACTCCTATTTATTGGGGCTGAGGGCGGCTGTGGATATGCTTGAACAATCGTAAGGTGGAGGGGGACAGGTTTGGAACCTGCCCCTACGACAGAGGAAGAAAAAATGGAACCAATATCATTAGCTACTGTAACAACCTATTCCATACGGGATAGGGTTTCTAAGGTTGAGACAAATAAATTTGCCACGCCACATGTTAAGGGTGATGGATTTTCTGTATTCATAGATAAATTGCCGGACATATTAAAGGGCAAGGATTTTCCTGCCTTAATAGAAAAAATTGTCTCTGCTTATCATGCAAAAAAGCCTGTAATCTTTGGCATGGGTGCACATGTGATCAAGTGTGGACTTTCTCCTATTATTATTGATCTAATGAAAAAAGGGGTAGTAACCACTGTTAGCCTTAATGGAGCAGGAATAATTCATGATTTTGAGGTAGCTTTCGCTGGAACAACCTCAGAGGATGTTGCTTCTGCCCTGACAGATGGTTCATTTGGCATGGCAAAGGAGACTGCTGAGGAGATTAATGGGGCAATTATTACTGGTGCAGCAAAGGGATGGGGGATTGGCAGAAGCGTTGGGGAAAGAATATGCAGCCTGCAATCACCCTATCAAGACTATAGTATTTTAGCTGCTGCCTTTAAGATGGAACTTCCTGTAACTGTACATGTTGCCATTGGAACAGATATTATTCATCAACACCCGTCTGCCTCTGGAGCAGCTATTGGTGAGGCAAGCATGGTTGATTTTCGATTATTGGCTAATCAAATTAAGGATATGGGAAATGGAGGGGTATTTGTAAATATCGGCTCCTCAGTTATTCTGCCAGAGGTTTTCCTGAAAGCACTCAATGTTTGCCGAAACTTAGGGCATGAGGTCAAAGATTTTACCACAGCTAACATGGATATGATCAATCACTATCGACCACTTACAAATGTGGTTACCAGACCCGTTCTTGCCGGCGGCTCTGGTTATTTTTTTGTTGGTCATCATGAATTGATGGTTCCACTCCTTGCTGCGGGAATCATTGAAGGGATAGGGTAGTAAATAAGCGTTCAGGTATCAGTCGTCAGCCATCAGTTTTCAAGAGAATTAATTCCCAACAACAAGGATAAGTAGTAGTGTCATGTCAACTCTCCATTGTCCGGATATTTAGAATGTAGGGACAAACCTGCCATAGGGGTAGCACCTCTGGCAGGTGCTCTACTCTTGTTCCTGTCTGTCCGTGCGTTGCATGCAGACAGATCAGCAACTGCTTGAGGCAATCAATCACTGATGGATTACTTGCCATCTGGGTAAAATTATGGATAATAATACAAATTCTGAAGTAAAACAAATGAACTTTCTTGAGCATTTAGATGAGTTGCAACGCAGACTGATTGTTTGCGTTGTCTTTGTCTTTATCGCATCCGGTCTTGCCTATTGGCTGCTGGCAAAACATGTTATCAATCTAATTGCTAAACCTGTAGGTACTCAGCTTGTCTTTCTTACCCCAACCGAAGCCTTTATGGTCTATATAATTGTTGCTTTTTTTTGTGGGATATTTATATCCTCTCCAGTGGTACTTTTTCAAATATGGCGGTTCATAGCTGCTGGCTTAACCAGAAAAGAAAGGATATATGTTTTACTGTATGCACCATTTTCCTTTCTGTTATTTGTTGGTGGGGCATATTTTTGTTACGCTGTCATCCTGCCGGTAACCATAAAGTTTTTACTTGGATTTGCTACTGAATCATTAACCCCGATGATCTCCTTGCGGTCATATGTTTCGTTTACAGGCAGTATGCTGTTAGCCTTTGGGCTTGTTTTTCAGATGCCAATCATTATTCTTTTTCTAAATGAGCTGGGGATAATTAATCCAAAGATGCTGCAAAAACAAAGAAAATATGCCATATTAATTATTTTCATTGTAGCAGCAGTTATGACACCCTCACCAGATGTTCTTAGTCAGATGCTGATGGCTTTACCCATGCTTCTTCTCTTTGAAATAAGCATCTGGCTTTCTGTTTTCACAAACTATCGGAAGAGGCGGAAGGGATTAGGGCAGGGATAAACCCTGCAGCTACAGCTATCCATGTAGATTTGTAGCTGCGATCTGCCAGAGGGACTTTCTCCTCGTGATTGTCCGTATTCTGCTTACATTTTCAATCTTGAAAATACACAGATTTGTACCCCTGCATTTTCAGATAAAGGTATTTGCAAGTATTCTCCCCCAACTTAACGGATGACACAGCATATTAGTATAAGCAGCATTGGCTAAGGGACAAAAGCATCCCTCTTTTTTGATTTTCCTCCTAACCTCTTGAGCTTGCCTGTTAAACCACAAATCCTTAAAATTATAATTGAATTTCTGCAAGTTACCCATAGAATCAGGACGGATACAGCATGGCCAGACCTCTCCGTCAGGTGTGATGAGGCATGAATTAAACCCTGAATAGCAGGGAATTATTTTTTTGTTTTCCAAAAGGAGACGTTTGACTAATCTGTAGTATTCCAGCCGAAACGCACGAATCAATCGAGACAAGCCGTGAAATTTTTCCTTTTTTAGTTGTTTGCATAAAAAGTCTGCTGCTTGTGCATACTCGTGTGGCGTAGGCGAGATGTCAGCATTCAGTGTATCCAATTCGTGTCTTTGTTCAGCAATTTCGGTTACATAGGAATCTGGTTTCAGGGTATTCATCACGAATTCATAAATCTGTTCGATATTGGCAATATTGAACTTAGAGATTACTGTGCCAATACCAATGGTCAGGTTTGAATGTTTTAACCCCCTTAACAATTGATATGTTTTTTTTACAGACTCAAACCCATTCGTTACCCCTCGAATTCGATCATATTCCTCCCCTGTTCCATCCATGGAGATATTAACAATTATTTTAGATCCCTGGCAATGGGTACAAATTTTATCAACCTTTGACATAACCAGTTCAGGCAACAAACCATTTGTGGGAAGATTAATTATTCTCGGACGGCATTGCGAGTACAGGTCATTGACAATCTCTACCAGATCTTGCCTCAAGAATGGCTCTCCACCAGTAATGGTTGTCCAATAAGGAGCGGAGCCAAGCGATCTAAATATCGTCCCCCACTCTTCTTTAGTAAGTTCCTTTGTCTGTTTTTTCCAGATATTACAGGTAAGACATCTTGAATTGCAATGGTAACTAAGATTAAAGGTAAAACTTATAGGCATCATTGCAGGAAGACCGATATGTCGAAATAAGAAATAGGCAGGTATTTGGAGAATATTGAACATATAATAGTACTCCTTTTAGCTTTTACTATGCACTATTATATCATTTGGTTGATTTTTTGTCAACATTTTTCATTTGAGACCTGAATATTCGATAAAGCAATTCGCCCTATGCGAATGCGATTTTCCCATTGTAATCCGACCAAAAGCCAAGAATTTGATGTTTGGAGTAAAAAAGTTACTTTTTTTGAAAAAAATTGTAATTAGGGTGAAATTTTTCG
>JBDRAP010000077.1:0-9960 GCA_043823615.1 bacterium | reverse complement strand
AAGAACCACAAAGGGTGTAAATCCATTAATACAATCCTTGTCAGATTCTCATTTGCAATCACCTTAGTTATCGCTCACAATTATTTTCCCTAAGTGTTTACACCCTTTGTGGTTCTCTCTTCTCCCGTTGCACTTGCTACTGACTAACAAGGGTAATAAAATGACCATTATTGATGATATAAAATGCGTATTTGAAAGAGATCCAGCAGCAAGGAACACACTTGAGGTTTTATTATGCTACTCAGGGCTTCATGCACTTATTCTTCACAGGATTGCCCATTTCTTACATGCCAGATTAAGAATTCCTCTGTTGCCAAGGATTATCTCCCAGATAAGCAGATTTTTCACAGGTATAGAAATCCATCCAGGGGCAAGGATTGGAAAAGGATTCTTTATTGATCATGGGATGGGTGTGGTTATTGGGGAGACAACAGAGATTGGAGATTATGTACTTTTGTATCAGGGTGTTTCTTTAGCCGGCACAGGCAAGGAAACAGGCAAGAGGCATCCCACTATTGGAAATAATGTGGTTATTGGAGCCGGGGCAGTGGTGCTTGGTCCAATTACTGTGGGAAATAATGTACGAATTGGGGCAGGGAGTGTAGTATTAAAGCCTGTGCCTGACAACTGTACTGTGGTTGGCGTACCCGGAAGAATTGTCCGACAGGATGGAGAAAAGGTTATCCGTACCCCTCTTGACCACAGTAACCTCCCGGATCCTGTTCAGGAAAGGATTGAATCCCTTCACCATGAATTGGAGATTGTAGAGGATATTATTCAAAAATGGAAAAAACAGTTTGGTGAAAAGCCAATGGAAGTATAATCGTCCGTCTTGTTCCACGAGGAGTAAAGGCGAACAGTCGTTCACCCCTACCTGCAATCAACTTCAATAAACTGCTGCAATAGCACACAATATATAATGAAATGCAAAAAAAGATAATAAAAATACAAAAAATGCTTGACAAAATTATTAGAATATAGTATATTTAAGACATAAAATAACATCCTGAGTCTATAAGTCTTGTGTCTCAAATCTACAGCCTTTCAGAGGAGGGATAACATGAGTAAAGCATTTAAGGTGTTTTTAACCATTATCGGGGTTATTATTCTTTGTCCTGTTCTTCAACGAGTTTTTTCTTATGTTTTAACCTTGCTTTTCCCAATAAATAAGGGAATAATTACTCAACAGGATATGATTAACTGGCTTTCTCTTTATTTGGCTGTAGTCATCGAAGGAATAGTGGTTCTGATTTTAATTACTACAGATTTTTTGCAATCATTAAAATCATGTCAGACTGACAAAAGACTACGGGAAATTGAGGCGAATCATTCCAAACAGAATGGATGTGGCAGCAATTGATGCTCTGTTAGCTGTTTTGTAGTACATGGAGACATGCTACAGACTGTGTATGCTACTTACAGTGCCTTTCAGATTTTTCTTCCCCATCTCATCTGTAATCTGTGAAATCTGTGTAATCTGTGGATTAATCTTAACTGTACAGATCGAAATCAAATGTCATTAACCACCATGTTATCTGTCCAACATCCATACATCCACCATCCATAATGTATAATTATTGAACACTGCCATAGGACGAAGCAATGACTCAATAGTTATCTAACTATAATCAATCAAACACATTGTCATGTCTTGGCACAAAAGTTGCTTGTATTTTAATGATGAATGTAGGGATCTGCATATGCCTTGAATTTGTATGTCCCTTAATTCCTCTGCACTAAAAATCACAGCAAAACATCACAGCAAAGGAGATACAAGACAATGAGAAAATGGATTGCAGCTATTTTTCTGTTTTATGCCATAATAATGCCATATTGCGTATTTGGAGCAAACACAAATGGGATTAATGAAGGGTTTGAAAGCCAGGATATAAGCGATTGGGCAAAATTTCCTTCAGCTCTTGAGCTTGGAGTGAGCCTGTATAGTCCGGGTTATATGAGTGATTATTGTGTCAAGATAAGTGGTGATGGATTAAAACCACCGGCAGAGGAAGGGTATATCTCTTCATTGCCATGGATAAATAGTGGTTATCTTTCCATAGAAAAACCAAGCGATTGGGAACAGGGTTCTGTTTATACCTTACGGTGTATGATCAGAACAGACAGAGCGAGTCTTTCTGGTAATGGTGCCAGCAGTAAGGCATATCTTGAGTGTGATGACCCTGATGGGGATATTATTTTAAGTAAAAGCCTTTTTGTCCCACCTTCTGAATGGACAGAGTGCATTTTGAATGGTTATATCAATAATAGTCCTATAACTACTATTAAACTTGGCTATGAAACAGGGCAAGGAGCGGTCTATTTCGATGATGTTTCGTTTCATAATTCCAGCTGCTATCTTCAATCTAACACTCCCCTTGTATTTTATGTCCATGATGCGGATGATATTCCTTTATCTGTAACCATAAACAGACTACAGGGGGCAACAGCATCAACTATTCTGCCAGAGGGGCTCCCTCCTGTGGTTTCTGTATTTGACCCATTTGGCAATCTTAAGCTGACAAAAACATGTGAGCCGGGTAATCAGTCGTTTGTTCTGACCATTCCTCCGGATAATATCAGGGGTGATTATCGGATAGAGATTCCGCAGGATATTTCGTCCTTCTGGCAGGTATCTGCGAAGAACTTGATATTTGAGGGAAGACAGGTGTCTGTAAATTCAAGGGTTGACAGTGTAGTATATTTTGCGGTAAATGATCGTGCAACCTTTACTCTGAGGTTAATGGATGAGGGCAGTGATGCAGGCACATATTCAGCAACTCTGTATAATCCAAATGGCTTGGCAGTAAAAAAGATAACATGGCAGGCAGTCTCCGGAGAACAGCATGAGTTGATTATGGATAGTCCGGCAACAGGTGGGGTATGGGCTGTTGGGTTCGGAGAAAGCTCCTCTGGCGAAGAAAGCTCTTCTGACACTATCCATGGGAATATTTCTATTTCAACAGAGGGTATCCCGCCATATTTTTCCTTTACAAAGGATTCTTATTTCCTGCCAACAGCATGGCGTTATCCGTCAGAGAATTTTTCAGTAATTGCAAATCAGGCTAAAAAAATAACCAGCAGGGATGAGAAGATAATCCTTAGTATTCCGGCGCGAGGGATTAGCCAAAATGGTACCATAAGTATTCGAAAGATGGATGCTCCGGTTATACCCTCAGGATATTTTCTGGCAAGTCAGGTTTATAACATCGAAGCCCGTGGCACTTCATCATCCCTTGTGCCCCTACAGCCTATTCCCCTTACTTTTCACTATGATGATGCGTCTTTATCTGAAAAGACAGAAAAAACATTGGCTGTTTTTTATTACGGCACAAGCACAAGCAGTACTAATACAGCTACATGGATACCACTGCCAACAATATCGCGATCCATAAAGGATAATTTTATTTCTGTAAATGTTTCCCGCTTTGCACCATTTGCAATTCTTTCTTCCCCTGCCTGGCAGGTAAGGCTTTCTGTGGAGACATCAGAAAGGACAATGGATAGTGGCAATTATTTCGGAATGGACCCTGGTGCCCAAAACACCTATACTGACCCATTTGACCTTGAAGAGGAACCATCAGCACCAAAGCCTTGTATTTCCCTTTATGTTACTTCACCAAATGGAACAAGATTTACTAAGGATATTCGGGCATTAAGGGATTTGAGCATAGGGGTTGAGGAATGGGCATTTGATATAAATACTGATGTGCTCCTACGAGCCGGGGCACAGGTAACTATTACATGGGATATCTCAAGTATTCCTTCAAACTATCCGATAAATCTATTAGAAATTAATCAGCAATTAGTTAATTTAAGAGAAATAAAATCATATGGATTTATTGCCCCAACAGGTAATAATACAAGAAGATTTATCCTGCAGGTTGGCGGTGAAAAAGAGGGAACAATTACTGTAAGCCGTACATTTTCTAATAATTGGAACCTGTGCTCCATTCCATTGCTTCTGGCAAATCCTGAGCCTGATGCAGTTTTCTCACGAGGCCGTATCTCGAAGTTTCTTGATGGCAAGTACATAGCTTATGAGCAGGAAGAAGGTTTCGGGACAATTACACCTGGTGTAGGTTATTGGTTTAAGACAAACAGCACGATAACCATAAGTTTTGTTGGACATGCATTAGGAAATGGGACATATAGCATTCCTGTCAGATCCGGTTGGAACCTTATAGGCAATCCCTTTATCTTTGGGGTAGGTTGGAATAATATCCTCTTTTCTTATGGAACAATAACAGAGAAGGTATCTGATGGCAGAATAATCAAGGATGGGATTTATCGATACGGAACAGACCAAAACAATAAAACAGGTTACAGTATGGACAGATACAGGGATAATCCTGTCATGAAACCATGGGAAGGATACTGGCTATATTCATCTATGGCAGGTAATTTGAAGATACCTGCTATCTCAAGTCAGCCGTTGGCAGCTCTTGCTCCTGAGTTATTACAGAATCAAAAAAATTGGGAGATAAAGCTATCTGCATTTACGGATAAAAGTACTGATCAGGACAACTATTTTGGTGTAGCCGAGGATGCCAGCGATGGATACAATAAATATTGTTTATTTGAGCCACCAAATGGGTATCCTCCATATGTCAGTCTGTACTTTCCTGTTAATGACAGAGATGTCTCCGGCAATTTTGCCTGTGCATACAAGTCTCAACTTTCAAATTCTCCAAAGGTTTGGGATTTTGAGGTGTTGACTGATGGTATGCAGAATACAGATGTAACCCTTCAGTGGAAAGAGATGACAGTGCCAGAGGTGTTAACTCATGGCTGCAACCTTTGTCTGACTGACCTTACAACTGATGCAAAAATAGACATGTGTCAGACTGACAGCTATACTTATCATAATGGTACAGAACGAATAAGGCGATTTCAGATAACTGCTGTTGCAACTGTGAACGAAACACTGACAGCAAATAATCAAATATATGTCTGGCCCAATCCATTAACTGTTAATGGAATGTCGCCGGATAAATTTACCTTTGCAAATCGTTCAAATAGTGTGATCAGGATTTATACCCTGGCTGGTGAGTTGGTTGCTACGATTAATAAAGATACATGGGATGCAAAAAATGACGATGGCAAGGCAGTTGCAAGCGGGGTTTACTTCTATGTGGTGGAAGATGGTGGCAATGTCAGGAAGACAGGGAAGTTGGCAGTGATAAGGTAGGTTTATTTGTTTTTTTGGGACGCAGATAAACGCAGATTATCAGGATTTTAAATATAAGAAAAAGAAAAAATAGATAATTTTCTCTTCCCCCTGTTTTTCTCTTTTTCCCCTATTCATCATGAAAATCTGCGTTTATCTGCGTCCTCTTTTAATTTTTAATTTCTCCGTGCTTGGTGATTATATGTCCATAATAGAAAAAGCAAAACAAATAAAGATGTTGATATTAGATGTAGATGGTGTGCTGACCGATGGTGGAATCATTATTGATGCTGCCGGTAAGGAGACCAAGGTGTTTAATGTCTATGATGGGGCAGGGATTGAATTGGCACACAAGGGAGGGTTATTGACCGCCATTATCTCCGGTAGATACTCTGCACCTGTAGAACATCGCGCCAGGGAATTAAAGATTAATAAGGTTTATCAGAATGCGACAAATAAGGTTGAGGTCTATAGTAAACTGATAGTCAAATATGGCGTTACCCCAGAACAAACAGCTTATATGGGTGATGATCTATTTGATATACTACTTCTCAAGCAGGTAGGATTATCCTTTGCACCGGCAACAGCACGGAATGAGGTAAAAGAAATCGTTGATTTCGTAACACAAAGTGCTGGTGGTAAGGGTGCAGTACGAGAAGCAATTGAGGTTATTCTGAAGGCACAGGGGAAATGGCAGCAGGCATAGAAGATAGGAAACAAAAGTCAGGAGATAGAATAATCTGAAGTTGTGAAGGGGACGAATACAAGATTCGTCCCCTTCTTACTTATACAGACTTAGATTAATTAACTTCCTCTACATCCCCTACTTCCTCTGCTTCTACACCAATTGGATGTGGACAATTTTTCTTATCCGTGTTGTTCCCTCTGGTTGGCTTTATTGGGCACATAGTTGGTTTTTGTGGACATCTTGTTGGGTGATGTGGCCTTAATGTTGGATGCGGACAATTGCTCGCATCTGTATCTATGCACCGTGTTGGCTTTACCGGGCATACGGTTGGTTGTGCCGGACATGCCGTTGGCTTAGACGGTCTTAGCGTTGGATGCGGACAGTTAGTTGCCGTATCATCCACGCACCGTGTTGGCTTTATTGGACATACCGTTGGTTTTGGCGGACATTTTGTTGGTCTTGGTTGTGGTGGACAACATGTTGGCTTTGGTGCACATTTTGTTGGGCGTTGTGGACATTTGCATGTCGGTTTGCATGGACAATCTATGCCAGCAGTCGTAACAGTTGGCTTAACCGGACATATCGTACCAGCAGTCGTAACGGTTGGTTTAACTGGACATATCGTACCATCAGTCGTAACGGTTGGTTTAACTGGACATATCGTACCATCAGTCGTAACGGTTGGTTTAACTGGACATATCGTACCATCATCTACAACAACTGGCTTAACTACAGGTGTACCTGCATCTTCTCCCTCAGCATAGGCATTGATGGCTATGCTTCCGATAAATATTACAGAAAAACTTACTAATGCTAATAATTTCTTGTTCATTTTGAACCTCCTTAAAACTATGAAATTGCAGCTTATATGAGTTATTACCCATACAAGACATGCTGATTCAATGTATATAAATGCTATATGCTACGGTGTTTCTCATCTTTTTTTATCCACAGTAGATGAATCGACCTTTACCATGCCCTATAACATAGATTTTAGGGAAGCGTTCAGCCGTCAGCTATCAGCAGTCAGCAAAGACCATAAAATCAAGGGAAAAGAAGGCTCCCCTAACATTATGCCTTCCTGCTTTTTGTGACTAATGCCTTGTAAGAGCTGAAGGCTGACCGCTGAACGCTTATGATTTTGGATTGGGGAATTTCATATCCTCAATCCAAAATCATTCCTAATACTCAATCAATGCAGAGCAAGGATACCCTTCCAGCTTATCCCTGCCGTGAAGGAAGCCAAGCTCAATGATAAACTCTATACCTACAATCACACACCCCAGCTTTTCTACTAATTTAGCTACAGCTGCTACTGTCCCACCAGTGGCTAAGAGGTCATCGACTATCAATATTCTCATGTCTGGTGATATGGCATCCTCATGGACCTCTATCGTATCCGTACCATATTCTAATGAATATGAAATAGATGTGGTTTTATAAGGCAGCTTGCCTGGTTTGCGTACAGGGATAAAACCAACTCCAAGTTTATAAGCCACTGGAGCACCAACAATAAACCCCCTTGCCTCTACTCCAACTACCAGATCAATCTGTTTATCACTATACTTGGCTGCAATCTCATCAATGGATGCAGCAAAAGCCTTTCCATCCCTCCACAATGGGGTAATATCCTTAAATATTATCCCCTCCTTTGGAAAATCTGGAATATCTCGAATGTACTCTTTTAAGTTCATAACAATCTCCTTTTGCATAATAATATTATTACCCACTTCGGGTTTAGTCAGTAATTCTCATTTTTATTACTACTGGTGCAACCATTTGTCCCATATTTTTCTCTTTTTTGCCTACATCATATTTACCTCAGCAATTCTCGATGAACAACGCAGGGCTGATGTTTTTTCATCCATTGCCTCTGTCAGTGAGAATATCTGTGATAGGGGCAAACGGCCGTTCGCCTCTACTAAGCCATTCATCGCAGGGTATTCTTGCACACCAACCGTCATTTGCTATATTATTTGGGATGTTCTTTGAGGCAGCCTGAATAATATAGCACAAAATGTGATGCCAATGTCTATACAATTGTTCACCGAGAATTGCTGTATTTACCTAACTAAATTAGTATAACAAATTAATTGAATATTGTCAATCTTTTTTGCAAGTGAAAGAAAATTAAGGGAAGACTGTCCATTTGAAATGAGAAAGAGCCTTAAAAATGAATAAACTAATCAAATCTCCCTATCTCCATATCCCCCTTTTACACTTTTTTCAAGTAATCTCACTATAACTAAGCTATAACAGGACACTATCCAAAAGGGGGGAAAGAGGGAAAGAAATTAAGGAAGCTTCCCTCTCCCATTTTAATCCTGCTAATCTGCGTTCATCTGTGTCCACAAAGAACCTTACAAGTCCCCCATTTATCGTATTACCGCTAATTTTCCAGCCTTCTTATCTCCACTGGAGTCTTTTATGAGATAGATGTAGATACCACTTGCTACCTTTTCACCAGTAGAATTACGAACATCCCATTCCTTCTCATATATCTCACGCACTAACTCACCTGTTATGGTGAAGATTTGGATGGTGAAATTTTTGCTTAAGTGATTAAAGAATATCGTATTATGTTTATCAGCATAATACGGATTAGGATAGACCAATACCTGTTCAGAAATACTGCTGTCTAACAATAGAACAGTTGTAATTGTCCCTCCTCTTGTATCAGAGATATTGGTTCGATTGCTTAAGTGATTTGCATAGACTACATTATGAAAGGATACCCTGCCTTTCCCTTCCCCTGTTACCTCAAACCGGATAGTGGCAATAGTCCCTGTGCAATCAACCCCATAATCTGTACCCATAATAGAGGTAGTAACATTTATGGTACCGATAGTGGTTGATGTAGAAATAGTTGGTAGAAATATTGTTGATTGTTGGGCAGTATTTGATAGCAAGAAATCCCCCTCCTTTGCCCATCTACCATCCTGTTTTACCGGACAAAGTATGCCATCATAAACAAGGTCAAAGTTTACTCCATGGAGGTCAATAGCCTTACCTGCAATAACATTGATAGTGAATGTATCTCCTTTGGAAAGGGTTCTTGTAGTCTCTATTGGTTCTGTATTTGAATCAATGTCTACTCCAATATATCCTCTTACTGTAGATGTAATATGTGGGGCAGATAGGGCAGGAGCCATTGTTTTGCCATGAGTATGCCAAATTGTAGTAAAGGCAAACATGTCATTGTAGTCAATATAACCATCACAATTGAAGTCAGCCTCTTTTCTCCATCCTGAATCAGAGTTATGAAGATGCCAGACTGCAGTAAAAACAAACAGGTCATTGTAGTCAATATAGAAATCCTTATTAAAGTCACCCAACATAGTAAGTGTCCCATTTATATATCTCGTCTCTCCACTTGTAACCGTAATCGTGGATGACCAATCTAAATAACCGTCTTTAGTTAAGTTAAGGGTATGTGTGCCGCTAAGAATATCGGTTATAGTAGCTGGAGTCATTTTGGTAGTATTTGTCCCATCAAGGAAGATATTGGCTCCAGAGGGCACAGAAGTGATACTCAAAGACCCAAAAGGCTCGGTCGATGCCTGAACCACTTCACCATTGCTTGTAATAAAAGGAATGTCGGAGAGTAGATGGTTCTTTAATGCTACATTATTCAAGGTTAGGATGGTTTCAGGTGAACCAATACCGGAGTACTTAAATTGGATAGTGGCAATTGTTCCTGTGCCATCAACACCAGAAGATGTACCAAAAATAGAGGCAGAAACATTTATGGTGCCGATAGTGGTTGATGTAGACATAGTTGGTGGCATAAACATTGTGGCATTTGAAGGCAAGAAATCACCTTTAACTGCCCATTCACCTGCTTGGTTCACTGGACAAAGTATGCTTGCATCATAGACAAGGTCAAAGTTGACCCCATGTAAATCAAGAACATTAGCTACCTCTATATTAACCATAAAGGTATTTGTCCCATTCACATAAGTTACTGATGGATTAACCGTTATTATCGTTGTAGATGTACTGACCTCTGTCAATGTAGCATGAACACAGGTAGTTGAACCAGCAATAACCGTTACCATTCTATGCCAATCCTGATAACCAGATAAGGTTAGCTTAATAGCATATG
>JBDRAP010000076.1:0-8881 GCA_043823615.1 bacterium | reverse complement strand
AGAAGAAGAACCACACAGGGTGTAAATCCATTACTACAATCCTTGTCCGATTCTCATTTGCAATCACCTTAGTTATCGCTCACCAGTATTTTCCCTAAGTGGGTACACCCTTGGTGGTTCGCTCTTCTCCCGTTGCACTTGCTACTGGCTAACAAGGGTGTAAAAAAGGAGAAAAGGGGAAGATGGGGAAGTGGAGAAGATTAATGAGTAAGAATATTCTTAATTCTCCCCTGTTCTCCCCTTTCTCCATCTCTCCTTATCTTACACATTCAGATAGCTAAATAGTTACTATTTTTCTTAACCTCTTTTTCTATAAAGGAATACCTTTCTTTTTCACCCGTTTGTTCGCAAGACAGGACATAGCTATTAAGTATCTTATATGCCCTGTTTACATCATTAAATTCCCTTTTCATATCCGGTTCCGGGTTTATGTCCGGATGAGTAGAGGCAGCTAATCTCTGATAGGCATTTTTAATCTCATCCTTGCCTGCAAGGTCATTCAGGTTAAACCTTCTTCTTGCCCAGTCTATCTCTTCAAATTGCATCTTCTTTATCTTGAGCGTATAAAAACTATAGGATGGAAGTGGACCAATGCATCTAAAATTCAGCCCCTCATTAAAGTTAGCATTTAGCTCTTCTACCTTTGCATCAAACTCTTTTTGTCTTGCCTTATCTATTAGAAAGGCTGTATTAACAATCATCTTCTCATCCATAAGCCCATGGGTACTTGCAGCCTGACTAATAGCCATAAGAGCATTCTGTATCTCTTCAGCCTCTCTCTCTTTTTTCCTGTTCAATGCATCCTTAACCATGTTTCCTATCTTTATCTGGTCATTAATGGTTATCTTTTGACAAGACATGAGCTCTTCCTTTACCTTCCTGATATCCTCCTCATCCCCAATCCCCTTAAGGACTGCGGCAAAATCACTCCATGTTACGCACACATCAATCTCTATCTTATCGATTATCTTTTCCATTGTTTCTTTAATGAGATTATACCCTTTACTTAAGATATCCTTAACCTCGCCTTCATTTACGGCAAAGCTTCCCATTCTTGCTGGAATAATTGTATATCCTGACTGCATAATCCTTTCATTAACCATTTGATGCTCAACCAGCCGCCTTGCCACAATATCCTTAGACATATAGGTATAATCGACTATTGGTGAGTTGCTCACTACTGCTGAGATATCCTGATAGGAAATAGTATAGACCATTCCTTTTTTGCTTTTGCTTTCCCTGACCTTGCCTGAGACAGATGGTTTTTCCATCTCAATTGCATGGCAGCCATCTATAACGCCATAAATATATTTCCCCATTTCTTTAGTACCACCTTTGATATGTAATCGGTCAGTTATCGGTAGGAATTGGTAGTCGCAGGCTTCAGCTTGCGCAGAATAACGCAACCTAAAAGGTTGCGACTACCTCGTGCGTGATCGACCCTGCTATATTCATACAACAACCGTACAGCTCGGATTTGTTTCTGTGTAGGGGCAACCCCCCCGTGGTTGCCCTCTCCTCTGTCTCAGTCCCCTGTGCCTGCCCCGTGGCCTGCCCTGATATGTGGCAACTACAGAACAGAGTGCAACCACGGGGGGTTGCCCCTACTGTGGATTAATGCAACAACCGCACAGCTCGTTTGATTTTGTGGGTGAGACAGAGGGCAGGCACGGGGGTCTGCCCCTACGGCATTGCATGTCCCTCAGTTGGCCGTTTACTATCCTTTAATAACTCAATAGCCTCCTTGAAATGCCTTATTGAAATCTTGAATTCTGACCTTTGGCTTAAGGCACACGCTTGCGGGTCTGCTGTTTTCTGCCCTTCAATATATTCCCTTCTGGCCAACATAGAGGCTCTATTGCATGTAAATTCAATATCAGAGCCAACCTTGCCTTTGGTCTCACGGGCAAGGTCTTTCAAGTCAACACCCTCAGCCAATGGCTTATTTTTTGTATGTATCCTGAATATCTCTTCCCTGGTCTTCTCATCCGGTTCAGAAGATTCAAATAAAAGGTCAAATCTGCCACTACGCAGAATTGCAGGGTCAATTAGAGCCAACCTATTGGTTGCTCCCAGAACCACGACTCCCTTAAGCCCTTCAATCCCATCCATTTCAGTCAGAAATTGACTGATAACCCGTTCAGTAACATGGGTAGAATCCTCTTTGCCCCGAACAGGGACAAGAGACTCTATTTCATCAAAGAACAGAATAGTATGAGAGACTTGCCTTGCTTTCCTGAATACCTCCCGAATAGCTCGTTCGCTTTCTCCTATATACTTGGACATAAGAGAGGAGCCATTGACAGAGATAAAATTGACCCCGATTTCACTTGCCACTGCCCTGGCCAATAAGGTCTTCCCTGTTCCTGGTTTTCCATAAAGCATTATTCCTTTAGGAGGATTTGTCCCTGCCATCTTAAAGATATCCGGATATTTAAGCGGCCATTCTATGGCTTCTTTCAGTTCTTGTTTTATATTCTCAAGACCACCCACATCCTCCCATTTTACATCAGGCACCTCGACAAAAACCTCTCGTATTGCTGAAGGCTCAACCTCTTTCATGGCCTCCAAAAAATTATCCATGGTTATTTCTAATTCAAGCAAGGTCTCATAGGGAATATCTGCCATCTCATAATCTATCTTTGGTAGAATCTTTCTTAGGCTCGACATGGCTGCTTCCCTGGCCAAGGCTTCCAAGTCAGCACCAACAAAACCATGGGTAATTCCTGCTAATCTTTCTAAATCAACATCCTTTGCCAGATAAAGAGCTGTGCCTGAGGCACAAGTCGTCTTTCCTACACCACCCTTTCCACCAAACAGAATCAACCTTAATGCATCTTTTTTTAATCCATCTAATCCCATTTAATCCTATCTATCATTGTAAGCGTTCAGCTGTCAGCTATCAGCCGTCAGCTTTTACAAGGCATTATGCTATAAAAAGCAGGAAGGTGTAACGCTTAAGGGAAATTTCTTTCCCTTGATTTTATGGTCTCTGCTGATTGCTGATAGCTGACAGCTGAACGCTTACTATTTACTTATCTTTATTTCCAAGATACCATTCTTATAGCTTGATTGTAAGGTCTCAACCTTAACCTTTGTTGGAAGCAAGATCTCTTTATGGTATTTCCTATCCTTGCTTTGAGCAGAGATATCAAGAATATCCCCTTTTAAGTCTATGATTATATCCTCTTCGCCTACCCCCGGCATCTCAGCATAGAGGCGAATCTCTTCTTTTTCGTCAAAGATATCTATTATAGGATCTCTTTCTTCCTCGATAATGGGTCCCTTAGGGGTTTTTTTGATATTGCCAAATGGTTCAATGATGGGCTCTCCCCCTACAGCCGTCTTTACAGAAAAGCCGA
The DNA here is from genome assembly GCA_043823615.1 of bacterium. Lineage (GTDB taxonomy): Bacteria > UBA9089 > CG2-30-40-21 > CG2-30-40-21 > CG2-30-40-21 > CG2-30-40-21. The sequence goes on along the minus strand of JBDRAP010000076.1, from coordinate 5,519 downwards.
AGATGCCCTTCATCCCCTTCCTGAGATGGTCTAAGTCTATCTCGCCTTCCTTCTTGATTTCGCCACCAGCCTCTTTTAAGTCTGCTGCCAGATCAACTAATCTCTCGATCCCCTTAAATAAACCGCCCAGATTCAATTTCCCTATCCCGAAGTCGATATCCAATCCTTGATCCTCTTTTTTTTCTTTTTCCATATCAATTACCATCTATGTAAGCGTTCAGCCGTCAGCTTTTCAAGCAGTCAGCAAAGACTATAACATCAAGGCAAACGAGGCTTTCCTAATTTTATAGCTTCCTGCTTTTGTACTGTAATGCCTTGTAAAAGCTGAAAGCTGACTGCTGATAGCTGAACGATTACCCATCCATCAATAGTTTATCGCCATTTTCTTAAGTACCCTTGTAGGTACATCATTATAGGTTTTAACCTTCTTCTCTTCATGTATCTCTTCTTGCAATCTTTCAATCCGTTTGTTGATACCATCCAACTGTCTTTTGGCTGTGTGTCTTCTCTTATCTAAGGCAAAAATTTCCTTTTCCAATCTATCCTTTTCTCCCTTAAGCATATATAATTCTAAATAGCTTGATCTTTGAATCTTAGGAATAGATCGTGCCCCTACAGAATGCATGCTTTTTATATTTCCCGCACCCAGTACCTGTTTCATCGTTTTCACTTCAATATCCCCCTTTTTCCCTTTATTGCACCTGAACATGTAATGGGTCAGTCATTTGGTAGGTAGAAGAAGATGGTGGACCATACAGATGTGTAAAAAAGGGGAAAAGGGGAAAGTGGAGAAAAGAGGAAAATGAGAGAATTGGAGAAAAAATCTTAATGTCCCTTTCGACCCCCATCCTTCTTGCATCAATCATGGAATATGATAGATATTCTCCAAAAAGCTAAAGTCCTAATTCCTTATTCCTTATAAACATTGACACAAGCACCAATAATTTTATCAGTTAATTCTTCCTTTCCCCATTTCCCCTATTTTCTCCTTTTCTCCTTTATTACACATCTGAATAGTCGCCCCATCTATCTAATTATACTTTTTGACCAACTCTCCAACAACCTCTTTTACCCTAGCTTGATTTGTTTTAGAACCAACCCGACTTGTTTCAGAAGCCAATATATCCTGACAGATTTGAGCAAATATACCATTCCTGCTTGAAGGAGTAATCTTTAATGTCTTAGCAATCATTATGCAGCCACGGATGGTTGGTGCAAATTCACACTTTCCAGAATCCCTCAGCTCCCTGACGATATTAACTATCATCTCTGTCTGTAGCTTAGAAAGCTTAGATTTTGCCTGGGTGATAGCCACCTCTGTCTCATAGTCAAAGTGGTCTAAATCCATGGTTATCATCCTATCCCTTAAGGCATCCTGACTCCTGTGCACACCAGCATATTCCTCAGGATTAGAGGTAAAGATGGCAGTAAAATTCGGATGGACAGTTAGATATGGCTCCCCTCCCCTTCCCACTGGCAGATCCATTATCTTTTCCTGTAAAATAGAAAGGAGAACATTGTTTGCCTCTGGACGAGATCTGGTAAATTCATCATAGATCAAGGTAAATCCATATTTGCAGGCTACAGTCAGACGATTATCAACCCATCGTTTCACCATATCCTCTTCTGTCTTTAGTACCCTAGATACAAAACGGTCTACCACCTTTCTTATCCTGTAACCATATTCGCCACCTATCAGATTAGATGTGGTAAACTCTTCATCTCCATGAATCAGGACCATGGGTCTGTTTATTTTACTAGCTAAATGCATAGCCAGTGTTGTCTTACCAGTACCAGACGGACCCCTGAAATGAATTGGAAAACCTGCTTCCATATAGATAAGTGATCTATCTATAATTTCCTTTACATATACTGTCTCTACAAAATCCGATAGAGCGCTAGGCTCAAGTACTGTAGTCATCTCATTAATCATTATCTCACCTCATTTTTATGATATATACAAACCAGTAAATTTGCTTACATATGATCCAAACAACTCTTTCTGCCTGTGCTGATGAGTAAAGAGATTTCTCCCTTCGGTCGAAATGACAGCTCAGTCGAAATGACAGCTCAGTCGAAATGACAGCTCAGTCGACAGGCTGTTACGGAACTGATAATTAGTGGCAACACCATACCGTATATAGTACCTGCTGCTGAGCTTGACACAATATGCTGTATGCTTCTCGTGCCAAATTCCTAGTCCGTAACAACCTGTCGAAATGACAGCATTGTTTGTCATTCCCTCATTTTCTGTCATTCCGAATGTCTTCTCTGTCATTCCGAATGTCTTCTCTGTCATTCCGAATGTCTTCTCTGTCATTCCGAACTAATGTGAGGAATCTATATGTGCCAATGAGCAATCAGGTTTTTTTGTCTGCAGGTCTATGTCAACATTATTAATGGATATTTTTACTCAAGCTTTGAAATTCTTCAATTCTTTTGGTCTCACCCTTAGCAAAGGAATCCTGAAACCTTTTTAATCCTTCCCTTAGATCGCAGGATGTTTCTTTCTGTTCACAGAGATAATCACTTATCAAATTCTTTACCTCTTTTTCACCCTCATCCTGGATTAAGAATATGTTCTGCATCATATTATCAAAATCTTTTTTTCTCAGAGACTTATCTTTGGCAAGACTTTCCTTTAATTGAACACTAACCCTTTCCCTTTCTTGCCTTGTATCAAGAATGGAATTTTGAAGGATTTGATAAGTAGTATTGAAAACATTTGCTGTATTTTTCGCGATGGGCTCATAAGAAAAGACTACCTCCTCAACAATACCCTCCCTATCCTCTACCAAAAGCAATGTTTTCATTTTATCTTTTTCTCCCTTGGAAAAAAAAGAATTCTTGGCGAATTATACTTTTTGTATTCTAACTTAAAAACGCAAGGATAGCCCGGCAAGAATTCTCCCGACCTTATTCTTATGCTGCTGTTGCTGTCAATCCAATAGCCTCAGCATACTTCAGGTAGGTCTCAACCGATGCAACCACAACCCTGACCTCAATAGCAAGTAGCTCTATGCCTACTAATGAGATCCTTATCCATGCATCAATTACAACGCCCTTATCCAGAATTCGATCAACAACATCAACCAAACTGGAAGAACCAATCGCTTTCTCTACCATTTTACTCACCTCCTTTCTTTAACTCAAACTTTAAGCCAGACACCCTTGCGATAAGCTTAGGTGTTGAGCCTGTTAACCTTTTCAAGCAGGATCACGCTTAGACACAAAAGGCACAAAAAAAAGCGTTTCAGCTTAATTTATGCCAAAACGCTTAGTTAGTATCATCATTAATATTATTGTAGTTTGATTCAGAAACTGATCTGCCAGCATCTTGCCTGACACCCTGCCTATATTGATTGATTGATTGATTGATTGACTGATTGACTGATTGACTGATTGACTGATTGACTGATTGACTGATTGACTGATTGACTGATTGACTGATTGACTGATTGACTGATTGAAGTTCGCATAATTATCACTAACTCCTTCAAAGATTCATTCATTTTTTCGTTCAACTATTATATAATACCATACTTTTTAAGTTTTGTCAAGTGATTTTTGCAAAAAATAAATAATTTTTGTTGAAAAATTTCATAGTCCATTATCACTATTACATCTCTATCAAAAAAGACTATGAAAAATCAGCAATTCTCAGTGAAAAATGCAAGGTTGATGTTTTTTTCCATGTCAATGAGAACATCTGTAGGAGCGAACGGCCGTTCACCCCTATTTTCATCAGAAAGCGGAAGGCTAAAGCCATCCGCCACAAGGTATTCTTGCACATTATTCATCATTTACTATATTATTTGGAATGTTTTTCAAATAGCATAAATAATGTTGCATGAAATGTGCCGTCATCATCCAGACAATTGTTCACCGAGGATTGCTGATGTGTAATGAAGGAGAAATGGAGAAAAAGGGGAATTGGAGAAAAATCTCATGTCCCTTTCCAACTATCCTTCTCACATCAATCATAGAATCTGCAAGGTTTACTAATAACCTTATGAACATTGATACAAGCACTGATAATTCTATCAGTTAATTCTTCTTTTCTCCATTTCTCCATTCTCCCCTTTTCTCCTTTATTACACATCTGAATAGTTACTAAGATTTTTTGAGTCACATCCAAATTTTTACTTGCTTTTTAAGAAGATTTCTGATAGAATAGTATTAAATCTTAAATGTGAGGTGACGGATTGTGAAAAAAGTAATCATGGGATTACTGTTTTTAACCATTTTTGTAACAGGATGTATGCCTAAAAATACGGTTAAATTAGAATATAGGTATAATCAGGGAGAGGTATTAAAACAGAAGATAACCCTGATTAATACCTTTGTTTTGGATGTTAATCTTCCTACTATCCTTTCCAATGCTCCGGTAGCACCTTCAACTAAAACAGTTACTGTGTCCCCTTCAGAAGGAACCATGACAACTCAAGAGGCAGCACCTATGCCGCCGGCATTGAATAAAAGATATGAAATAAGTACTCGTTTAGAATTGCTTTGTATTAAAAGTGTAAAAAGCATTACACCTGATGGCATAATAACCCTTGAGGAAAGGTTTGAGCCATTAAGTGAAGAGATATTGATTAATAAGGAATCTACCCTGCTGGAGGGTTGTTCTGTCTCTGACATCTTAAGAGGTAAAACATTAATCCTAAGGGTAACAACCAACGGAAGTATCTTGAGTACAGAGGGTACGGATGAATTATTAGAGGATGTTTATAGGAGGACAAGTTTGCTTGGTATGGATGAAGCCTCTCGTTCAAGAATAGGAGATGTATTGAGATATGAGATAGAACAGTTAATCCAGCAGAGTATCTCTATGTTTCCAGGAGAAAAACTAACTAAGGGTGATACATGGAAGAGGCAGACGATTAGCTCTTTACCCATTATGGGCATTAAAACAACAATTACTCAGACAAATATGTTTGAAGGGTTTGAGATAATAAAGGGATCTGATTGTGCGAAAATAACAGGTTCCATTACATCAACCATCTCTAATGAAAAGCCTGAGTTGTCTGCCCTTATTGGGGGAGAGTTGGCAAATAAGATAACACAACAAGGACTTACTGTTGAGATGATGGTTAATGGGGCTGAGAGGGGTACTACAATGACCTGCTTTGCTCATAAAGAGGGTAAGATAATGAAGAACCAAATACTAAAGGAAGGGTTTGTAAATGTTACTGCTCCACTTATGATGGGGTCAGTTACTTCAGGAGCAATTGAGGTAAAAATGACAACTAATAGTAAGTATATTGTGGAAAAGTATAAGGAGTAAAATAAGCTGTTAGCTTAAAATGCTTCAACCTGTGCGGTTGTGGATAATTACATCAAGCTTATAAAACACCGACAATTGTTCCGTTAGGGTAACTACTCAGCTATCTTATTTTCCCACATGATATGATGAAATCAACGAATACGCTTTTACAGAGGAAGAGCCACAAAGGGTGTAAACTCATTGATGCAAGCGTTCAGATGTCAACAATCGGTTAAGGGCAGGAAACAAC
>JBDRAP010000075.1:0-2166 GCA_043823615.1 bacterium | reverse complement strand
TCTCTTGATAGATATATACACTTGTTCCTGCTATGGCATAATCATACTCAATCTTTACTTTTATCATTTTCTAATACCTCCATGATTTATATTCATAAGCCTTCTTCTTGCCTCTCTTGGGGCAGTTCTTAACCTTGCAGTCATTACACTTTTTCCATCGCCTGCATACCCCCGTAACATATTTGAGTGCTTTCTCTACTCTACTGCTTACTTCGTTAATATCTATCTGAAACGCTCTTGCTATCCTGTCCATCTCAACTAACTGGTTTTCACTGGAATAAACCTGAGATAGATAGTAACCATCTTGATTGGTATGAGAAATCCTGAGAGATAACTCAGCCCACAGCATGACAGGGTTTTCAAAGGGAGCATGGAATCCTTTGGTGCTGCTCTTGCCAATATAACCGGTCTCTTTATATGATGGGGGAACCAAGCCGAGACTGAAAAACCCTGAGTTCTTCAAGATGTATATTACCTGACCCCGTTTGTAAGGATAATGGTTATCCAATTAGCACTCCACCAATAGGGCAATAATCTGAAATAGGTTAACATTTCTGCCCTGCAAACCTGCACCATGCTGAATTATAAAGTCTCTCAAATCCTTCTCTTCAATGTGCCAAGGGGACATTCCACTTTTTTGGGGTTTATTCCCTGTATGCCATGATGCTTTCAGCCAGCCCTCGTCAATCCATCGCTGAACTTTCTTGTGGTCAACCCCGCATATCTCGGTTACTTCCTTTTTAGTGTACCAGCCATTGCGATAGCGTCTCTTTAACCCTAATCTTTTTGACTTTACTACGACTGCATTGACCGAGCGACCTAACTTGCGGGCAATGGTAAGCGGCGCATACTCATTTATCATATCCCTGAGTATATTTATTTCCTTTTCAGTCCAGTCAGGGCTTTTATTCTGCATGATACCCATGCAAGCAGCCTGCCCCTTGACGGCATAGAGTGTAATCCTATCGCCAGCCACAAGGGTTAATTTCTGAGCGATAATCTCCGAGGTCTTATTATGCCCGTCATAATCACGGCGGACTATTTCTCTTTCCTCTTCTGTCCACTTGTGCTTGTGCAAATTACCTGACTCTCCCAAAATAATGAACGCACATCATTTTCTCCTTATAAGCCACAGGATACCGTAGACTAATAATGGCAAGCTCAAGATGAATGTCCAGACTGCTACGAACCCTATAATATCAGGCCAGGTCATTTTAATCCTCTGAAAGTTTATCTACTGTTTTTGATGAGGGCAATATCCATAAAAGCCTAATGACATATTGCAGTTGTGGCATAAAACTCGATATCCTAACGGGAATTTCTGCGCTTTTAAGTATTCGTATATGCCCCTTTGTTTTCTTTTCTCCCCCCTTTTTTCTTCTCTGCCACCACCGTTGATGTGGTCTATACATAAAAACTCAATCTGTTTTTCCCCGCAACAAGCACATTCCATAGTACCATTCGAATAAAAAGATAGAACTTCTATTCTTAATTGTTTACGTTTGTCTCTAATATACGACCTCCATTTATCATGATTTTTCTTTACCCATTCATTTTGGTAATTAGGATTTCTTGCTCTCCATCTTCTTTGTTTATCAAGATTTTTTATATTACTCATGTAAATATTATAACATATGTAAGGGATAAATACCATTTAAGCATCAGGGATGAATACCAAAGTACCCCTACCTTTAATTTGCATCTTGTAGAAACCGTTAATATGGGCATGATAGCGAAAATCATCTATATCTTCATTCGGCACTTTAAGGGCATAAATTAACTGTTCTGAATCTTCAAGTACCATGCCCATACCTTGAAGTGACTCCAACATGGCATCAGCCCCAGCTTCAACACCATGCTCATAAAATCCCCATGCAGATTCCCCATCCTTTGGTTCATAGGGTATGGGTTTAACTACGTCCCAATTAGGTGGTCTATACATCATTCCTCCTTTATATTTTCCCTATACACCACCGGCCCGACCTTATCTGCTTGGGCTCCGGTGGCTTGTCAAGATTTGTCCCATAGTGTTTCTTCTGGTAGTCGCTGAGGTCTTGCAATGCCTGAGCATTTGTATAAAATAAATACCAGTAGATATTCGTGGTGTCATCTTTTTCGTAAGGCATCAGTTCCAACCAACCTTTCCAGATACTTTGCCAGTGTCAG
>JBDRAP010000074.1:0-6922 GCA_043823615.1 bacterium | reverse complement strand
AAATCATTGGTGTTTTTGGTAGTCGCAGGCTTCAGCTTGCGTAAAAATAACGCAACCTAAAGGTTGCGACTACCTCATTCGTGGTCGACCCATTAGTTTTATTGCTATATTCATGTAGCTTAATACGACAACCGCACAGGTCGAAACAATTCATGCCTCTATGGTAATTTCTAATTACACAGGTGTATGTTTTTCGGGAAGGGGTATTGGTGTGAAGAGAGAACTGGTGGATTTAATATAGAATATCAATCAATATTACCCAAGGGGGTGGCTATCGTGCCGGTTAGTATGATTCAGCAGTTAGATATGTTGTCTGATTATAGAAATGAGGAGATGTCTGTTATTATGGGTAAGGCGTGGGAATTGGGCATTAAAAAGCTTTGGCAGGAAACCTGCCTCGAGTCTTATCTTAAAAATAAGATTACACGGGAAGAAGCGGTTATCCAGATTGGACTGGATATGGTAATAATGGCAGAAGAACAAAGAAAAATGGCAAAGGAAGATGTAAGATGGGGATTGTATGGAGAATAAGGCTGTTTCATACCAGCAATTCCCATTATGATTTTTTGACAGGATTAACAGGATTAACAAGATGTATTATCAAGGATTATAAAAGACAGAATTCTTAAATGAAACAAAAGAAAAGCAGGGTAAAAAGTATTCCCTCATATACCGTATTTTTAGAAAAAACCATAAATCGCGATTCTTAAAAAATCCTGTATCCTGTAATCCTGTCTAAAATGAGAATTGCTGGTTTCAAATACAGGTCAGTTGACTCATTTAGCCCAAATTGGACTTTTTGAAGCATTGGCTCTACTAGGGACAATCTATATCCCTGCACGGGTCTTTGATGAGGTGTGTATCTCTAAATCGCCAGGGACAAGGGAACTAAAAGAAGCTCAATATATTAAAATAATCAGTGTTAATGAAGAGATACTGTCGAATGTTAAGAAAAGGAATAATATTAAACTTCACGAAGCAGAGGAACATGCTATAACTTTATGTGAACAACTAAACATAGCCCTCTTCCTTACGGATGATATGAATGCAAGGAAGGTTGCAAAACAGCTTGGTTTTAAGGTACAACAGCAAGGTATACTGTTAAAAGATACAGGGTTAACGCGTAAAGAAGCATCTGATTTGCGAGTACGGTTGACAACCTTTGAAAGTGATTGGAATATGCCGGGTATGGAGGCATACGATGAATTATAAACAAGTCGACATTATCCTTGTTTGGTTTCCAGACTCTAATTTGATAACTGTTTATTTTTTGGAGGTGTGAGATGAATATAAAAGAAATAGAAGAAAGATACAAAGATGAATGGGTATTGGTTACCTGTAAAGATGTAGATGAGAATTTTGATATAATAGATGGAGATGTCCTTTATCGCTCTAAGGATAAAGATGAGGTCTACAAGAAGTTATTGGAGCTAAAGCCAAAGAATTGTGCTATTGAATATACAGGGAAGGTTCCAGAAGATTTAGCGGTGATGTTATGAAAATATATAAAGTTGAAAAGTTTGGGCATCTTCTAATAGTTAGGGCTTGTCTCGAAGGAAAGGAGAATCGAGTTTATCCCAAACTTCTTATTGATACAGGGTCCACTTAGACCGTTATTTCACAAGAACTTTTGGAATTAATAGGATGTAGCCCCACATCTCCTGTAAGGAAACAGAGAATTACCACAGGAAGTGGATATGAGATTGTCCCTGTAGTAATCGTTAACCAAATGTATTGTCTGGGAAAATTAGTGAAGGATAAAGAAGTTTTGGCTCATACTTTACCCTTTGGGACTTATGTGGATGGACTTTTAGGGATGGATTTTATTTCTATATTCAAAATTGAGATTAGGCCATATTTAGGAGATATTGTGGTTCAATAAAATGCAGATTCCATGATTGATGTCAGAAAGGTAGAGTTGGAAAGGGGCATGAGATTTTTTCATCCATCCCCTTTTCTCCATCTCTCCTTATCTTACATATTTAGATAGCTGAATAGTTACTAAAAATTAAGGAGTTGGTTGCCATGAGACAAGTAGCTGAATTAGAAAGGGTGGAAATGAGACTTCCAAGGGATCTTCTTCTTCTTTTAAGCTCCACCAAAGGGCATAGCACGAAGATTGAAGATAGGATAGGGTTGGCAGCAGCAGTAGATTTATTTACCGCAGGTATTGTAAGTATGGCAAAAGCGGCAGATATTGCCGGTATGCATAGATATGATTTTTTGGTCTTGTTGAATAATAGAGGAATAGCTGCCTACGAATATACAGAGAGAGAGTATCAAGATGACCAAGAAGCAAAAAGAAGGATGTTGTAAGATGAAAAAGATTTCCGACAGGCTGTTACAAAACTGATAATCAGTGACAATACCATATCATATATAACACATGTTGTTGAGATTAGCACAATATACTGGATGTTTCTCGTACCAAATTCCTATTCTGTAACAGCCCGTCGACTTTGTCATCTCGAGGAGTACTCGATGAGAGATCTCAAGAACTGAGCGAAGGTAATAGAAGTTATGGTGCAAAGACAAAAGATAGATTTCTCCCTGAGGGTCGAAATGACAGAGAGTGAATTTCCGATTTCTGCATAGGTTAAAAAACTTGGAACATCGAGTATTAGTCTATCAATAAAGAGGTGAATGAAATGCAAGCAGTGGAATATTATGCTGAAAATACTACCAGACGGACATATAGCATTACCCCAGAATACAATAAGTGACTTGTGGTTATCAAAAGGTAACAGGATAAAAGTAATTTTATTAAATGAATGGGCATCTGAATTAGAGAAAAAAGGTGAAAATTTTAATCCATGGGATAAATTAGAAGAACTGGGATTAAAAATCACCAAATTGTGGAAGTCAGAGAAACATAGCAGACAATTGATCTCAGAAGGTAGAAGGTGAGCAATGTATTGCAGCAATTCTCGGTGAACAACGCAGGGCTGATGTTTTTCCATTCATTGCCCCTGTCAGTGAGAACATCTGTAGTGGACGGCTTTAGCCCTTCATCAGAAAGATGTAGACTCCAATCCGGTGATTGACTACAATGATGTTTGGAATAATGGTTTGAGTGGCAACAATAATTATTATTATTATCTCTTCTCTCAAGAACATGACATCTCTGTTGATCCCGGATTCATTGGAGGAGGAGACTATCATTTGCAATCCATCTCCCCTTGCATAGACGCTGGTTTAAACACAGCAAGAGGTATCTCTGGCACATCAGCCGACAAAGATGGCAATCCTCGCATAACAAATGGCATTGTTGATATGGGTGCGTATGAATATCAAGGTGCACCACCACCTCCCTGCCTTCTGGCACAATATATGGGAACATACACTATTCAGGGATCCTATTTTTCCCCTGAATTTGTGGGTGAGATAGAGGGCAGGCATGAGGGACTGACGGAAATGGAAAATGGGAAATGGGAAATGGGAACGACAGAGGGCAACCACGGGGGGGTTGCCCCTACGGTGTTGGATGTCCACTGCTGACAGAGGGTAGATGGGTGGATGTCTTCTTGAACCACTAAACGCATTGCGGTAAAGATAGTGAATGGCTGCGGGAATTGAGAGCTTGAAGATTATTGTAGGGGTAGGCACATGATAGACAAGAAGGATATCTTGAAAATAAAAGAACAGATAACTTCACAATTTTTAGCTCAAAAAATAATCTTATTTGGTTCTCAAGCCACAGGAAAAGCTGACAATCGCAGTGATGTGGATTTGTTGGTTATCTCTCCAATTAAGGGGAAACGGCGTAATTTAATGGTAGAGATGAATAGGGCATTAGATTCATTGAATTATGCCTTTGATATAATTATTTTAACCTTAGAGGAATTTGAAAACGACCGTGTTATACCAGGCACCATAGCCAGATATGCCTCTCAGGAAGGAAGGGTAATTTATGAGTGTCCCTGAAGCTAATATTGTAAGGAAAGTTCGTCAATGGATGCTCTTTGCTGAAGAAGATTTAAGACTGGCTCAATGTGGATTAACCATGTCGAGCAGTTGTCCCTATAGACTCATTGCCTATCATGCCCAGCAATGTGCAGAGAAGTATCTGAAAGCCTACTTAGTTTTTAATGGAATAGATTTTCCATATACCCATGATATTAGAAGATTATTAAAATTATGTGACAAAGAATGGGCTAAGGAACTTAATGAAGCGGACAAACTAACTCCCCATGCGATTACAACACGATATCCGGGAGAAGATTCAGAGGTGACAAAAGAAGAAACAGAGGAGGCCATTCGTCTTGCTATTCAAGTACAGCAGACAGTTCAGGCAGTGTTACTTCAAACAGGACTGGAGCTTTTGGAAGAGGCGGTATCATGAGTGATAAGATTGACCATCTTATCATCAACTCTGCGTATGAAGAGTAAAAGGGGATAGGATGATAGAGCTTAAGAAATTACAGGCTATTGCTGAGGAGAATTTTGCCGATATAGTTAATGAAACTAAGATTATTGGTAACTATTCAGCTATTCTTTATGTGTAAGATGGAGAAAAGAGAGAACAGGGGGAGAACAGGGGAGAATACAGAATTAAGAATATTCTGACTCCTATTAATTTTCTCCACTTCCCTTTTCTTCCCCTTTTCTCCTTTTTTACACCTGAGTAGTTACGAAAAATTAGACATTGGTGTATAATCATATCTGCAGCCTTTGATTGCAGATAATTAAAATAAATGGAGAGTGAAATAATGGGAATAATAATGAGTATATTGATGGGGATGTTTGGGATTACTTCAAGATGCAAAAGTGCGGAGGTGAAAATGATGGGTGCTCAACAATCGGTGACATGTTTTCTGCTGGTAAAGGCAGTATTTATAAGGGCGATTCGGCAGGTCGTGCCTATAAATGCTGCCTTTTTGGCAGGGATTATGAGGCAAATGTCCTATGCTGGCAGGGGCAGTGTGCTATCGACATCATCATCAGGTGAGTATCATGGGATGTTTCCTGATGACAAAAGGGGCATCACCCTTTGCCGTGGCAAGGGGACTATCCTTGAGCTATGCTCTAATATATTGATGGGGGCAATCAAGGCGGCTGGGTTGCGGTGGTGGATGAAATGTTGCCGGGCTGCTGTGCTGGCGGTGTTGCTGAGCGTGTTTTTCTTGGCTTGGAACGGGACAGCGGCAGATGCGGCAATGCCTACGGTTTACAGTCAGGGGACGGCTCCAAATATCATGATCCCTGGGATTACTGATATAGAAGACGATTTGCTCAAGGTGGTCATCTCTGGCACAAGCACTGATGTTGGAACCATTACATGGGAGATGCTGAACATTAGGTTTACCAGTGATGGTAGTACTGCCTTAACTACAGATCAATTTCGAGCACTTTTTGACGATATCTACTTTTATCTTGACAACAATGATGGTACTTTTTCCATGTCCTCTGATACAAGGGTAGCTACCTTTACGGCTATCTCAATCACCCTTAACAGCAATGGTGCAGCTACCTTTACCCTGCCAAGTACCTCTGACTTCCAATTTATGTCACCCGGGACGAGAACATATTTTATTGTTGTGAAAGTCAAATCAGGTGCTGAACAGCAAACTACTGTCCCACGAAACTTTGTGATTACCATTGATACAAATGGCACTGCCACTCCGACAGCAATATTGGCAAATCGAGTGGTTTGGGGGGCAGGTTCTTCAACTGTTGTCAATTATTCGACTGAACTGGTAAATTCACATGCCACATATACCCTGTGTACATCAAAATCATCTGATGTAACAGTATCCAATACTGCCCCTTCCTCTATCAAGGACAGCCAGCAGGATGATCTTTTTAGGATTTACATAAATCATCAAGGGGGAACCGGCGATGCTGAACATGAATTTTCCTACTTGAGGATAAGATTTACAGAACTATCAGGCACACCGTTGGGAACGACCTCGCTTCAGGGGCTTTTTGATTATATAAAAGTCTATAAGGATACTGGCAACAATCAATTTGAGTCCGGGACAGATACCTGTGCTGGAACACTAACCTCTGCTGATTTTGCTGTGAATACCAATGGTATCCTGACGATGAATCTTGCTGATGGCTCTGAAAATTTGAGATTACTTGGGGTTGGAACATATACCTATTTTGTGGCTGTAACCATGAAAAATACAGCCAGCGGACAACTTGATACCTTTAAGGCAAATATAAATGCTGGTACAAGCTCAAACTATGTGGGTATTGAGGATAGGGATTATGATGTTTTCGTGGGTGTTGATAGCGGTAATTCATCCACAGCTACTACCTCTCCCATACCAGTTGATGCTGGGATAAGTGTTTTTGATACTGCTCCAACATCTATCTCAGACGAAGACGAGGATGACCTCTTAAAGATAACGGTTATCAATAATGGTGTTGCTGGTGCGGGCGGGATTGAATTGGCTGATTATCTGAAGGTAAAGTTTGTCAAGGATAGCGGCGGGACAAATACCTTAAGTACCACAGATGTTCAGGCATTATTTTCATACATCTCTGTTTATCGGGACAATGGTGACGGGGTCTTTAATCTTAGCCAAGATATGCTTGTTGGTACCTATACGCCAGATTTAATTGCCGGGGTTCAACAGATTGCCTTTGTGGATAATGCCTCTACCTCAACTATTGCCCCTGCTACCTCGACAAATTTCTTTGTCGCTGTAAAGACTACGGTCAATGCCTCTGATTATGGGACAAAGACATTTGTGGCTGTTATTGATGCAGATAATGATGTTGCGGTGACGGATACGGATAATAATCTAATTGTGTCTCATAACAGCACTGCCCCTGTTCTTTCCTCTCAGGTTACGGCTGTGGTGAAAAAGCCGGATGTGGATATAACCGATACAGCACCAGTAACATTAGGTGAGAGTAGCAAGGATGATCTTTTGAAGATTGTGCTGAAAAATACATCATCATCTGGCGGAAC
>JBDRAP010000073.1:0-5127 GCA_043823615.1 bacterium | reverse complement strand
TGCCTACGGCATTTATATTTGGATAATATTTATTTCTACCGATATGTTGTCCCTACAGGACATTTAAGAAAATCGATAGCTAATTTGCATTTTATCGCTGTATTCCTGTAGCTTAATACCACAACCGCACAGGTCGAACTTCTTCAGTTATAGGAGTATCTAAAAGATAGAAGGAAGGATATGATATGCTGCAAGGAATAGAACAAAAAGCCGTTAATGAGTTTAAGCAATTTTTATTAGCCAATTATTTAGATAGGCTTGAGTTGATTGAGCTTTTTGGCTCGAAGGCAAGGGGAGATGGGGAGAAAGATTCAGATGTTGATCTGCTGGTTGTAGTGAATAAGGTAGATAGGGGGTTTGAGGATGAGATGGCAGGGATGATGACTGAGGTTTGCCTTAAATATAACACCTTGGTCTCTCCAGTGGTGTTTGAAAAGAATGAGTTTGAATTCTATCGGCGAGCCAAAGCACCAATTATTCTTAATCTTGAAAAAGAGGGAATTATATTATGGAAAGCGAATTAGAGATTAGCCTTTCCGATTTATTGTCAAAGGCTAAAGAGAGGATTACGGCTGGTTGGTTGATGACAGAAAAAGGATTTTATGAAGATGCTGCCTCCAGAGGTTATTATGCTATGTTTTATGCTGTCTCTGCATTATTATGGACAAAAGGATTGGGTTCAAGCAAACACTCTGGAGTAATTGCTATGTTTCATCAACACTTTGTAAAGGAAGGATTGATTGAAAAAGAGTATGGCAAGATGCTATCAAAAGGGTATAAACTTCGTGAAATGGCGGATTATAAGATATATAAAATTACAAAAGAAGATGCTGAGGAAGGTTTGAAAAAGGCAGAAGATTTTCTTAATCGAACAAAGGAGTATCTGGAGAAGCTTGATGGAAGCAAGGAAGGGTAAGCGTCAGATCGTAAATGTAGGATGTAGAAAGTCTATACTGAACCCCTTTATGTTGCGTTATTTTACGCAAGCTGATAACTAAAGAGATTACGAGGGAAATATATGTTTTTTTTTGAACGCCAAATAAGCACATCCTTTATCATTTCTATCGTTGTTCACGCTTGTTTGCTCGGGTTTGCATATCATGCCCATGTTCAATCCTCCCATGAAACTATAATTATCACTGATGTAGAACTGCTTGAACCATTTTCGCCAGAGGATGAGATCCCACCTGTAAAGGAAAAGATAAGGGCAATATCATTCTGGAAGGCACCAAAAGAGGTAACTGTTAATCTGTTAAAAAAGATAAGGCTTATCCCTCCTGAACCGGCAAAAGTAGAAGAAGCAAAAGATAAGGCATTGGAGATAGAAAAATCGCCAAAAATTCAGCCTCCATCAATAAAAGAGGAAGAAAAGCCTATCGAAATAAAAGATGAGCTTAAGAAAAAAACATTAACTGAACTATATGAAAAAGCCGATAAAAAAATTCCTGATATAATAGAGCTGCCAAAGAAAAAAATTACATTTGAGGAAAGGGTTGCCCCAATTATTACGACAGAAAAATCCATCAGGCTGGAAGAGGTTGGTGAAAAACAGGTAGAGGTAAAAAGGGTGGTAAGACCAGGAAAACCTGTGTCCGAGAGCTTTAAGCAAATATCAGAAGAAGCCATTCGTCCGGAACAGTTGGTGGAGAAAAGCCAACGGGCTACAGAAAAAAGGGTAATACCACTTCCAAGGATGCAACAGGAAAAGGGTATGGTAAATATACATGAAAGGCAGGAAACAAAACCTATTGGTATGGTAGAAAAGAGGCGGGTTATTGTCGTGCCTGCACAAAAAACATTCATGCCTCAAGAAGAGGAGCCAGAAAAAAAGGCAGAGATAGCTATTGAAAGAAAGCCGGTAAAAAAGCCCGAGACATCAAAGCCTGTGGTTAAACCAGCAACACCTGATGTAATAGAAGAACCAAAAGAGGCACAACCAATAGAGGATAAGCTTAAAAGCCTGAAAAAAGAGGGTGCTTCTACGATGACCATTATTGGTCCATTGTCTAAACGGCCAAAGATACGGGCTCCGCGTCCTGAATACCCTTCTTGGGCTGAGAAAAAAGGGATTGAGTCGCAGGTTGTTATCTATTTTACCGTTACCCCCGATGGTATGGTTAATCCCGATGCCTATGTTGATTTAACATCCGGATATACCCAGTTGGATCAATTAGCCTTGCAGACACTAAGGGGTTGGAGGTTTGCACCATTATCAATGGATGCAGAGCAAAAAGACCAATGGGGAAAGGTAACATTCAGGTTTGTATTACAGTAAAAGTATAAGCATTCAGCCATCAGCAGTCAGCCTTCAGTACTTACAAGATATTGGCCACAAAAAGCAGGAAGGCATAACGCGTCAGGGGGAGCATTCTTTTCCCTTGATTTTATGGTCTTTGCTGACTACTGATAGCTGACAGCTGAACGCTTATGTCGGAGGATATTATGCCCAAAAAGATTCTTGTAGTTGATGATGATATTGCTATTGTCAGGATGATCGAGTTCAAACTAAAGACAGCTGGGCTTGAGGTTACTTGTGCCTTTAATGGTCAGGAGGCTTTGGATAAGATATCAGAGGATAAACCAGATGTAATTATCACTGATATTAATATGCCTCTGATGACTGGTATTGAGCTCGTCCGACAACTAAAAAGTTCTGTTCAGACAATGGATATTCCAATAATTATCCTTACTGCTAGGGGTGAGGATGAACAAAAAGAAGAAGCTGGTCAAATTGGGGCAAATGTATTTGTAAACAAACCCTTTGCCCCGAGCAAACTACTGGAAATAGTCCAGCAAATAGCAGGTAAATAATCATGGATACAACAAATTCAGAACTTTCCTTGATGACCCAAAAACTCCTTGAAACATACGAGGAATTAACCCTTATCTATGACCTTGTCTCAAGGATAGGGGGTATGATTGATCTACCAAAGGTCTTTGATGAGATCATGGATGAAGCCATAACCACTTCTAAGGCTAAATGGGGTGGGATTCTCCTGATTAACGAATTAAATGGCAAATTAGAATTAAAGACATCAAAGGGAACAGGTGAAATACCTCAAAAACTCATCGAATATAGTTGTGAAAAAGGCTTGATTAACCAAGCAATCCATGAGAACAGGTCAATTATCAACAAAGAGATGGATGTCTTTATTCTTGTTGTCCCTCTTAGGCTCAAGGATAAGCAAATTGGTGTTATCTGTCTTGGTGATAAAATAGATGGGGACTCATTTTACTCTACAGAGATGAAATTAATAGAGACCATGGGCTTTATTGTTTCTTTTGTCATTGAAAATGCAAGATTATATACCAGTCTCCAACAATTATTTTTTTCAGCCGTTGAATCGCTTTCATTTGCTATTGATGAAAAGGATCCCTACACACATGGACACTCAAGGCGGGTTACACAATACTCCTTAGAAATAGCCCAGTCACTTGGATTGTCAGAGGAAGAAAAAACTATCCTTAAATTAGCTGCGGTGCTGCATGATGTAGGCAAAATTGGTATCTCTGAGGCAATCCTTCATAAAAAAGGAAAGTTAGATTATGAAGACTGGGAAGAGATAAAACAGCATCCCATGAAAGGTGTTCACATCCTTCAACCCATGGAAGAGTCTCAGATAATAACATCTTCTGTTGAGATCAAATTCAAGAATATACACGATATTATAGCTGGGGTAAAGCATCACCATGAACGCTATGACGGAACAGGTTATCCAGAACACCTTTGCGGTAAGGATATTCCCTTTATTTCCAGAATTATTGCTGTGGCTGATGCCTATGATGCTATGACCTCTGACCGTGCTTATCGGAAAGGGATGAGTAATAGCGATGCCTGTCTGGAGCTTGAATCTAATGCCGGATGGCAGCATGACCCTGCAATTGTTAAGGTGTTTTTGAGGCTTAAGGGTAACTATTCAGATGTGTAATGAAGGAGAAAAGGAGAAAATGGGGAAGTGGAGAAGGTTAATGGGAGTCAGAATTCAGGAGTCAGAATATCCTTAATTCTGCATTCTCCCCTGTTCTCCCTTTTCCCCATTTCTCCTTATCTTACACATCTTAAAATATAGCCTGAACTGTTACAAAAGAGGGAAAAAATGAAGGCTAAAAAGCAAAAATGTCCATGGTTATTGATTAGTCTTGTGGTTGGCATCCTCGTCTCAATCTTGTGTGGCAGCGGCTTATTAGACCGATTAGAATGGATAGTGTATGACTCAAAATTTCAGCTTCGAGGAAAGGTAGCTGCAGATAAAAATATAGTTATTGTGGCTATTGACGAACAGAGCCTGAAAAGTATTGGCAGGTGGCCATGGAACAGGGGATACCATGCGAAATTGATTAATAAATTATCCCGGGCAGGTGCCAAAACCATTGCCATAGATGTACTTCTGGCTGAACCAGAGCATCGTTATCCAATTGACGACAAAAGATTGTCTCGAGCCACAAAAGCATCAGGCAATGTTATCTATCTGACTACTTGCAGCTTTATTGAAAAAAAACCAAAATGGATTAAACCATTCCCTGAATTGGCACAATCATCAGCAGGGCTTGGCCATGGCGAACTGGAATCACCCACAGATGGTGTCATGCGTCGGGTAAGATTGGCACAAGAGATTAAAGGGGAGAGGTTTTATGCCTTTGGCATGGAAATAGTGCGCAATTATTTGAGGATAGATAAAATAGTTGAACTAAAGGATTCATTTGCTCTGGGAAATTTAAGACTTCCAAAGCGGCCAATGTATATAAACTTTGTTGGTTCAGGATATGAACGAATATCCTACTCTAAGGTATTATCCGGCGAATTTCCATCTGATTACTTTAAGGGAAAAATTGTTTTGGTTGGTGCCACGGCTAAAGGGATGGGGGATGAAAAGCTGATACCATTTTCAAAGGGTATCCCAACTACCTCCGGGATAGAGGTTCATGCAGATATTATTCAAACTATTCTTAAAGAAAATTATATCACTCCACTAAATAAAATTGGCAGTATCATCTTAATCATTTTGTTATCCCTATGTACCGCAATACTTATTCATGGGATACGGATCAGATATGAGATAATGGTTATAGGATTAATGCTTACAAGCGTTGCTATTATCTGTTTTTCAGCCTTTTATTATCTTCACC
>JBDRAP010000072.1:0-4640 GCA_043823615.1 bacterium | reverse complement strand
TTAATGGGAATTATGCCTATCTTGGGGAGGGCGGGAGTGGGTTCTATGTGCTTGATGTTAGCAATCCTCAATTCCCCAAAAAGATAGGAAAGTATGATATTGGCGGAATTGTAAATGGTCTTGCCGGAGATGGCAAATATGTGTATCTTATCAACTATCAGAGTGACTTTGGAGCAACAAGTGTTCGTATTGTTGATGTCTCCAACCCTGCCGCACCAATAAACGCCGGCAACTTTGGGATATCAAGCAGGGTGTATGATATATGTATAGTAGGCAAATATGCTTTTGTGGCACATATCAATGGGTTAAAGATAGTAGACATATCTAACCCAAAAAAGCCTTCTGATTGTGGCAAATACGAACAAACATCAAGAGGCACGGTATATGGTGTTTGTGTACAGGGTAATTATGCCTATCTTGCCCATGCCAGTATTGGATTAAAGATACTCGATATCAGTGATCCAAATAGCTTAAAAGAGGTTAGTGAGTGTCGACTAACAAGCTATAAGATTGGTTCGCAACCCTATGCGGTGTATGTCTCAGGGAATTATGCCTATATTTCTTATGGGGCTGGTGGGCTTCAAATCATCGATATTTCTAATCCATCGTCCCCTACCCTTGTTGGCAAATATGATACAGGGATAAATGATGAATCGTTTTACAAGACCCATGTTCTCGGAAACTATGCCTTCGTAATCAGCTATAAAAAAGACCCAAGGTTGTTTAATGTTTATGTCCTGCGTGTATTAGACATCTCCAATCCAAAAGAGCCAAAACTTATTCAGCAATATATAGAAAATATTGGTAAGCCAATATTTGATAGCTATGACATCAGCATATCAAAGGGACAGGCATATGTTACTGATGCATCTAATGTCATGAGAATATTAGAGATTCCAATACCAGCTGAGCTTCCTGTGGGAAGTGTAACCGTGGATTATAACTTTGCAGTTGAACCCCTTAACATTGTTCTTACTTCTCCTAATGGGGGTGAGGTTTTGAGCGGAAAATCATCTAACAATATTACATGGAATATCACGGGTGGTGTTCCGCCCCATAAGGTAGCCTTATATTATTCTACAGATAGTGGGAAAATTTTTGATAATACAATTGCTACAGGCATACCCATGTATACACCCATGCTTTCTTACACTTGGACCGTGCCCGGAACCAATACCCTTAACCTGCGAGTGAAGGCTGTGGTTGTAGATGCAAATGGTGCTACTGATAATGATATAAGTAATGAGGATGTTCAGGTTGATTTTATTCAGCCCTTGGTTACAGAGACAAATATCAATGATAGTGAAAGGGATATTTCATTGAGTAGCCCAATAGTTATTACCTTCAATAAGCCAATGAATCAGGTTGCAACCCAACAGGCATTTAGCATTTCCCCTGATATTTCAGATAAAACATTTAAGTGGAGTGAGGATAAGAAGCAATTGACCATTACAAGTAATGGCTTTAGTGAAAATGCTACATATGCCTGCACCCTGTCTGCTGAGGCAAAAGATGTTTCATCTCCGGGGAATATGTTGAAGGATGTATATAAATGGTCATTCAAGACCATTATCCCACCGCCTGGTTTTGTCTCAGTTACAACCAATGTGAAAAATGCCTCTGTATTCCTTGATAATATCCTTATGGGCACAGGAGGTATCACATCTGGCAGCAGCCTGATTATCAGGGATGTTGTTGTCGGCAGCCATACCCTGAGCGTAACAAAGACTAATTATTCTCCATGGAAAAAGGTTGTCTTTGTCCAATCAAAACAAACTACCGATATTTATGCTACCCTTACCTCAACCATAGAAACATCCCTTTTCATGGATACTCCGGAAGAGATTGGTGTTGGGGATACATTTACCACAACCATTAAGGTGAAAAAGGTCGCCAAACTGACAAATATGGATCTGTTCATTAGCTTTGATCCAGAACTGCTGGATGTGGTTGGGTTTAAGGATAATGTTCTTATTCCGAAAATAGCCTCAAAATATGGCACAGGCACTATTTCCTATGGTGCAGGGGTAATGAACGGAAGTATCACCGGCAACGGGACAATTGCTGAGATTGTGTTTATGGCTAAGAAAAAGGGTGAGACAATATTATCCTTTGATGTTGACGAAAATCCGAGCAGAAAGACCAGTCTGTTTTCAGGTGTTAAAGACCTGCCATTTATGGCTGAATCAAAAAACATAACCATTGCTGAATTTGGATTGGTAGATGGACATGCTGCCATCGATATTCCAAGACTTGGGACATACTCTGGGATATGTGTTGATATTCCAAATACAAAACTAAAAACAATTACTGATGCTACGGGTTATTTTTTACTTAAAAGGATTCCAGCAGGCAGAGCAGATATTCGTGCAAATGGCTCAGGTCTCACGCCAGATATGTGGAAGAATGTAGAGATTATTGGTCAAAAGACAACAACCCTTGGCACAATAACATTAATAAACGGTGATGCAGATGGTGATGGCAGGGTAAATGCCATGGACTTTAGCCTGCTGAGAGAGGCATACTTTAAGACAAAGGATGATGCCTGCTGGATAGATACAGGAACACTTACCAGAAATGGCTATATTAATGCTGATTTTAATGGGGATAATAAGGTAAATGCAACAGACTTTGCAATATTAAGGGACAACTATTTCAAGGTTGTGGGACAGCCAACAGGGCAGCTTGCCCCGATGCTGATGCCTGCGACCAATGACAATACTGCTGGCTTGAATGTTGTAGGGACAGGGCTTGTCCCTGTCCAATCCGTATCCGCATCCACGGCACACCTGATGATTGAATTACCGCAGGATATGGATAAGATTAAGCTTAAGGCAGAATTCCCTGTAACGATAATGGTTGAGAATGTCTCATCCCTGTCCAGCATGGACTTTTTCCTTAGCTTTGATCCAACAGTGCTTTCGGTTAATCGTACTCAAGGCGATGCCTTCCTGCCAAAGATTACCTCAAATATCAGTAATAGCGTCGGAATTGTCAGCCATGCGGCTGGATTAATGGCCGGAAGTGCTAACGGGAGCGGAACAATTGCCACCGTGTATTTTGTGTTGAACAAAAAGCAGAATACTAAGCTGGAATTCCTTCAGGATGCAAAGAAGAATCGCCAGACCACACTGATGTCAACAAGCCGCAAGGTAATACCATTTACGAGTGAGACGGCAATCCTGCTGTTCGAGGGTGGGACAATCGGGCAGGGAACAAAAACAACCACAACCAGTACTGCCTCACGCGGAGACGCGGAGAACGCGGAGAAAGAAAGGACAACATCAACTACAACAACTACAACCGTTGTCAAGACAGGAACAACAACTGCCGGGACAAATACCACACCTGCAGCCTCCTTGGTTCAGACAGCGACTCAAGTCCTCATTGGCTCAATGACACTTGTTGCCAGCCTTAAGCCGGACGGAATGTCTTACGGCATATTTTTAAGGGACAACCATGCTTATATGTCCTGCGAATCCGGTGGGGTTCAGATAATAGATATAAGCAATCCATCTTCCCCTGTGCTTGCAGGTGGATACAATACAGCTGCTCTTTGTCGGGATACATGTGTTGTAGATAATTATGCCTATACAGCAGATGGGGTTGGAGGAATGGTTATCCTTGATGTGTCCAATGCTGCCAAGCCGGTATTGGTCTCAACCGTAGTAATTGATGGCTTTTGCCATGATGTAGCTGTATCTGGGAATTATGCGTATATAGCTGCGGCTCAATCTGGACTACAAATTATTGATATTTCTAAGCCACAATCACCCAAGAAAATAGGCAAATACAACACGACCGGTACTGCCAGAGGGGTTTGTATCAGGGATGGGTATGCGTTTGTAGCGGATGACAGCTGCGGATTGCAAATAATTGATATATCCAACCCATATGGTCCAAAACTAACAGGCTCGTGTGATACACCCAGTTCTGCCTATGATATTTGGTTGAATGAGGGAGCCACTCCGGCAGGAAAATATATTTATGTTGCTGACTACTCTGGTGGATTACAGATAATCGATGTTTCCAATCCGGCAAAGCCCTGTATAGTTGGCTCATATAAAACCAATGGTTATGCGTGGGATGTAACTGTCAGGAATAATCTGGCATTTGTGGTTTGCGAGGCAGCAGGATTATATATCATAGATGTTGCTGACCCTGCTCATCCCTTCTTGATTGACAAACTTGATACAGGCGGCAAGGCATTTGGTGTTAGCGTGCAAGATGATTATATCCTTGTGGCTGATGATTATCAGGGGTTGAAGGTGATAAGGGCTGAAGGGATTTGGAAAGACGATGCTACTCAAATAGCTGTAGCTGCAGGGCTTGTCCCTGCTACAAAAAGCGAAACACAAACCACAGGCAATCACAATGTAGCTGCAGGGCTTGTCCCTGCTACAGGCAATACTGGCAAACATGACGACACAGGAAGCAAAACACAGACCACAAACAATCACAATATAGCTGCAGGGCTTGTCCCTGCTACAGACAGTGAGGATAAGCAGGGCACGGAACGCAGAGTACAGACTACAGATGCAGATATATTACCTATTGATAATTATGTCCCTTCTGGTGTTTTGGTTGATACCTATTCATTGTCCATATCTGTTTCAGCCAATAATCAGGTTGGAAGCATA
>JBDRAP010000071.1:0-6099 GCA_043823615.1 bacterium | reverse complement strand
CGATATGGAAAAATTATCAAAGATAGCTACCGGGGCATACAAGGTGCCTGTGTGCAAGACACATGACTGCCTTTGTACTCAGGATGGGGTTGATGTTATCAATAAGGATTGTGAGGCAGATGGTGTTAACACAATTATTATTGCCGGATGTTCACCCAGAATAAATCAGGATATATTTGCTTTTGATACCAATAAAATTGTGGAACGGGTAAACCTGAGAGAACAGGTTATCTGGAGTCAACCGGCTAAACATGAGGATACTCAGATGATGGCTGAAGACTATCTTCGTATGGGTATTGCTAAGGCACAAAAGGTTCAACTGCTGGATCCATACAAGTCTGCAGATGAGATAAACAAAACCGTCTTGGTTGTTGGTGGCGGAGTAACAGGTATGACTGCAGCAATTAATGCTGCAAAGGCTAAAAGTCAGGTTGTATTGGTAGAAAAAGAGAAAAATCTTGGGGGATTCTCAAGAAAGTTATATAAACACTTCCCTGTAAATCCACCCTATAATGACCTTCAAACCCTTCCACATGAGGCAATGATCAAAGAGATTGAGGCAAGTTCAGAGATTAAGGTTTATACGGCATCTAAGATTAAAAAGATTGCCGGTGGTCCTGGGATATTTGATGTAACAATGGAGCAAAAGGGTGAGACAATACAGTTCCGTGTTGGGGCAATAGTATTAGCCGCCGGCTTTGTGCCATATAATGCAGATAAACTCTCTCACCTTGGTTTTGGTAAATCACCAAATGTAATCACCAATGTCAGGATGGAGGAGTTAGCCAAAAATGGCAGGATACTCAGGCCATCTGATGGCAAGGAGGCGAAACATATTGCCTTTATTCAGTGTGCCGGCTCACGCGATCCAAACCATCTGTCATATTGCTCAAGCTCTTGTTGTATGACCTCTCTGAAACAGGCATTGTACATCAGACAGCAGGATGAAAACAGTATGGCTTATATTTTTTATAAGGATATGCGTACCATGGGACAGCATGAGGACTTTTACATCAGGGCACAAGAGGATGAGGGTATCTTTCTGACCAAGGGCGAGGTGGTTGGTGTTGAGCCTATATCTGGCGACAGGCTGATTATCACGGTTGAGGATACACTCTTTAGGAAAAGCATTCAGATTGAGGCAGATATGGTTGTGCTGGCTACAGGCATGGTGCCTGCAACAGGCATTGAGATTGAAACAAAGAGCGATATTCCTGATGCCTGTGAAGCGAAACAATGCAAGTCAGAGGCAGAAATAGCTATTGCACAAAGGGATACTATTATCCCATCAGATATTCTGAACCTTGAATATCGTCAGGGTCCGGAGCTACCTCAGTTAAAATACGGATTTCCTGACTCACACTTTATCTGTTTCCCATATGAAACCCGAAGGACAGGAATATATGCCGCCGGTTGTGTTCGTCACCCCATGGATATTGCAGCATGTATGGATGATGCTTGTGGGGCAGCACTCAAAGCCATTCAATGTATTGAGCTTACAAGTCAGGGCAAGGCTGTTCATCCAAGGGTAGGGGATATGAGTTACCCGGAGTTCTTTATGCAAAGGTGTACACAGTGTAAACGGTGTACTGATGAATGCCCATTTGGGGCAATTAATGAGGACGAAAAATTTAATCCATTGCCAATCCCAACAAGGTGCAGAAGGTGTGGCACATGTATGGGAGCTTGTCCAGAAAGGATCATTAGCTACAAAAATTATTCCATTGATATTATCTCATCAATGATGAAGGCAATTGAGGTACCAGAGGAGGATGAAGAAAAGCCAAGGGTTATTGTCCTCATGTGTGAAAATGATGCTGTGCCAGCCATGGATTTGGCTGGGGCAAAACGACTTAATCTTACACCCTATATTCGGGTGATACCGGTTAGGTGTCTTGGCTCTGTACATCTTGTCTGGATAACAGATGCTCTGTCAAAGGGGATTGATGGAATATTGCTGGTAGGATGCAAGCATGGTGATGATTACCAATGTCATTTTGTCAAGGGAAGTGAGTTGGCAGGTATCAGATTGAGTAAGGTTAAAGAGTCATTGGATAGATTACGGCTTGAATCTGATCGGGTAAAAATGGTGCAACTGGCGATAAATGAATACGACCAACTTCCCGGGATATTCAATGAGTTTATGGAAACAATGGAAAGGGTAGGACCTAATCCGTTTAAGGGATTTTAATCTGTGCAATCAGGATTATCCACAGATTACTTTAGATTTCACAGATTATCAGAAAAAATACAAAGGCAGACTGTAATGGTTTATGAGACATTTGTCGTAGGGGCAGGCCCCTGTGCCTGCCCTCTGTCTCATCCACAAGATCAAATGTCATGAAAAGGTTAGGTGAAAATATCTTCTATGCTAATCACTAATCTATTACATAAGGAGGCGTATTAAAATGGCAGATGTAATCAAGCCAGATCTAAAGGTAGTAAAACAAATAATCTCATCCGGTGGTGAATCACTCAAAAAATGCTATCAGTGTGCCACTTGCTCAGTAGTGTGCAATCTATCACCAGATGACAGCCCATTCCCAAGAAAAGAGATGATCAATGCTCAATGGGGGTTAAAGGATAAATTAGTCAGTGACCCGGATATCTGGCTTTGTCACCAATGTGGTGATTGTACCGCTTATTGCCCAAGGGGAGCAAAGCCTGGTGAGGTGATTGGGGCAGTCAGGAAATTAACCATTGGACACTATGCCTTTCCTAAATTTCTGGCAGCAATGGTTGGGGATATGAAATATTTGCCGTTGCTTATTGCCTTTCCTATGCTGTTTTTACTGGCTGTGCTTGGGGCTACCGGACATCTGCATATTCCAGAAGGTGAAATAGTGTTTGGACATTTAATGCCTCATACCATTGTTGATGCAGTGTTTGTCCCTGTGTTTATGTTTGCTGCCATAGTGTTTGCTGGTGGGGTGCTGCGATTCTGGAAGGATATTCACGGTCAATGCAAGGACAAATGCAGCCTTATATCCCTTATCCCATCTATAATCTCTGTAAAGCTCGATATTCTATCACACAAGAAATTTAGAAAGTGTGAGGTAAACAAGGGCAGATCTTTGGCACACATGGGGGTGTTGTACGGATTTATCGGGCTGGCAATTACCACAGCATTAGCCGTATTCTATCTTTATATCATGGGAAAGCATTCACCGTACGCTTTGACCTCGCCACTGAAGATAATCGGTAATATCAGTGCCATATCCCTTTTGCTTGGTATCAGTTTTGTAATTATCAACCGATTCAGTGTCAAGGCACAGGCAGGTATTGGCAGCTATTTTGACTGGCTGTTCATTGGTGTCATCTATGCTGTAGTCTTAACCGGCATACTTGCTGAGGTAACAAGATTGGCAGATATGGCTATTCTTGCCTATCCTATTTATTTTCTCCATCTTGTTTCTGTATTCTTTCTCTTCTTTTATGCCCCATATTCCAAGCTGGCTCATATGGTCTATCGGACGATAGCTCTGGTCTATGCAAAAAAGATTGGACGGAAAGAGGCGTAAGAGAAGCAGTACTATTGTAATTGTATTCGTGTTCAGAATCTATTTGTGTAGGTAACTATTCAGTCAATTCTTTTGCAGAGGTCGAAAAAACTCGATAGATATGCTTCATATGGAGTTAAACATCATGTCTTTGTAGTGTCTGGCTGATAAGCAACCACAAGGAGGTATCGCTTTTGGCAGGTTGTATCTACAAATCTCCATGAATAGTTGCGACCTGTGCAATTAAATAATGGAACACAGATTAGACGGATTTACGCAGATTATCTTTTATCTGTGCAAATCCGCAAGTATCCGTGTCATCTGCGTGCTATTAATGCTACCATTTTTATTTCTTCCATGAATCCTTTAGTGCTACTGTTCGATTAAAGACAGGCATGTTTGGGTTAGAATCAGTATCTGTGCAGAAATAGCCCTGCCTTAGAAATTGGTATCGACTACCAATAACTGCTTTCGCAAGACATGGCTCAACCATAGCAGATGTAAGTTTTATTAATGAGTTGGGGTTCAGGTTGGATTTAAAGTCTTCAGTCTTTTTCGTTGTCAGGTGTATTCCTTCTGCCAGAGGTGCTGCCTCCGCCAGAGGGGCTACCTCATCTTCTGGGTTTGGTTTCATAAAGAGATGAGAATATAGCCGTATTTCGGCAGGAATAGCATGTTCTGCTGAAACCCAATGCAATGTTCCTAAGACCTTACGACCATCCTTTGACCAGCCGCCCTTAGTTTCCGGATCATAGGTACAATGGATCTCAATCACATTGTTATTTTCATCCTTGATCACATCTGTACATTTAACATAATAGGCATGCTTTAATCGCACCTCGCATCCAGGAGCTAAGCGAAAAAATCCCTTTGGCGGCTGTTCGCGAAAATCATCCTGTTCAATATAGATAACCTTGCCAAAAGGAATCTTTCTGCTGCCCATACCAGCATCCTCCGGATTATTCTCTGCATCTAATTCTTCCACCATCCCTTCCGGGTAATTATCTATTACTACCCGCAAAGGGTTTAGTACTGCCATAACCCGTGCTGCCCGCTTGTTTAAGTCCTCACGAAGGCAATGCTCAAGCAAGGCAATATCAACTATGCTGTTTGCTTTTGCTACACCAATAACCTCACAGAATTTTCGTATTGCCTCCGGGGTATACCCTCGCCTGCGTAAGCCTGAAATGGTAGGCATTCGTGGGTCATCCCATCCAGAGACATAACCCCTGCCAGAGGTGCTATCTTTGCCAGAGGTGCTACCTCCTGTAACCAATTCGAGGAGTTTTCTCTTACTCATTACCGTATATGTAAGATTAAGCCGTGCAAACTCAATCTGTCTGGGATGATGATCAGACAATGATAATTCATTAAGTATCCAATCATATAATGGGCGATGGTCCTCAAACTCAAGGGTACATATAGAATAAGTAATCCCTTCGATGGCATCAGAAATAGGATGGCTGTAGTCATAAGATGGATAGATACACCATGTTGTATTTGTACGATGATGGGGTGTGTTTTTAATGATCCGATAGAGCACTGGATCCCGCATGTTCAGGTTTGGCGAAGACATATCAATCCTTGCCCGAAGCACACAAGAGCCTTCCTCAAACTCTCCCCTTCGCATCCCTTCAAACAGTTCCAGATTCTCATCTATTGAGCGTTCCCGATAAGGGCTATTCTCACCATGTTTGGTCAATGTGCCGCGATATTGCCTAATTTCATCAGGGCTTAAATGACACACAAATGCCTTATTCTTTTTAATTAATTCCACAGCACATTCATATAGTTTATCAAAATAGTCAGATGTATAGTAAAGATGTTGTCCCCAATCAAAGCCAAGCCATTTCACATCCTTTTTAATTGCCTCTACAAACTCAATTTCTTCCTTAGCAGGGTTAGTATCATCAAACCTTAAGTGGCATACGCCATTATACTCAGATGCAAGACCAAAGTTGAGGCAAATAGACTTAGCATGTCCAAT
Organism: bacterium; assembly: GCA_043823615.1. Taxonomy (GTDB): domain Bacteria; phylum UBA9089; class CG2-30-40-21; order CG2-30-40-21; family CG2-30-40-21; genus CG2-30-40-21. Next base: position 612 of record JBDRAP010000071.1, on the reverse strand, counting down.
ATGAAGGTGTCCATTTGGTTCAGGCGGAAATCGAGTCTCAACCCTGCTGTTTTTATTTGACGATGTGTCCTGATTAATAATATCCTGAATAAAGTTAGACGATTTTGTCGTTTCCATGTATCCTCCAAGGTGTTGAGCTTATTATGTCGTGTATTTTATCACAGATTTGTAGTTGTGTCAATAAAAATCAGCGGAAGAAAAGAGTGTGAGTAAGGGAAAAAGGGATGGTGTCCTTAAATAACTAATCTTGTACTTGTTAGCCATTAGCAATGGATTACTATCTGTTACCAATTAAATGCCCACCACAACACCCAGCTCAAGAACATAAATGTCAGAACGCCTAACAAGATACCCACAATCAATGAAGGCAATGTCTGTCTGGATGATTTTATTCGTGAAGAGGTTGCAACTACTGTTTCTCCTTGTATCCCCTGCTCCAGAGAAATAATTACCTTTGAATGGGACATATCCATGTCAAATATTTCTTCTACCTTTCCTTCAATCAGATTGCCTTTTTTTAGACGAATTTTATCGCGGATATGCTTTATTTCTGTAAGATCTATTATCTTACAGGTAACCCAATCACCAACCTTTAACTTTGAGGCAAGCACC
>JBDRAP010000070.1:0-11957 GCA_043823615.1 bacterium | reverse complement strand
CGAAAAATTTCACCCTAATTACAATTTTTTTCAAAAAAAGTAACTTTTTTACTCCAAACATCAAATTCTTGGCTTTTGGTCGGATTACAATGGGAAAATCGCATTCGCATAGGGCGAATTGCTTTATCGAATATTCAGGTCAGCAAGATTATGTTGACACAAATGTAGATAGATGGTATAATGCTGTCTTATAATGTAAATTCCCTGACTATACGACTGCCAAACTGCCACCGGAGACAAAAGACAAGGATGCAAGCACAACAATATGAGATATCACGAATAAAAAAGCTACAGGATGTCCTCCGGCAAAAGGGCATGGATGCCCTGCTGATAACAAATATAATCAATGTTCGATACCTGAGTGGCTTCACAGGTTCAAGTGGTGAGATTATTTTGACACCAGGAGCTGCATACCTTGTTGTTGATGGAAGGTATTTTCAGCAGGCAGAAGATGAAACTTGCGGCTTTGAATTGATACGATGTACAGGACCATTACCAGATACCATGAAGGAATTTTTCTTACATAAGCAAGATATTCGCAGTCTTGGCGTCGAAGCTGACCATTTGTCTTATCACCAGTATCAGGTGTTTGCTAAACACCTTGAGTTTTTACAATTAATCCCAACAACAGGGATGATTTTAGGAAAGCGATGTATAAAATCACCGGAAGAGATACAAAAGATAAGGATAGCATGTAGGATTGCATCTACCGTATATGAGAAAATTTTACCAATAATAAAGCCCGGTATTTCAGAGATTGACCTGTTGTGTGAGCTTGAATATCAAACAAAAAAAAGTAATGGACAAGTGGCATTTGAGCCAATTATTGCCTCAGGACTTCGTTCCAGTCTACCCCATGCCAGGGCTTCAAACAGGATCATTCAAGCCCAAGAGCCTATTCTTATTGATTGGGGTGCCCGATATGAAGGGTATAATTGTGATATTACCCGGGTTATAATTCCAGATGGTGTATCACCTGAATTTAAGGATATGTACCAAGCAGTAAAAGAGACTCAAGTCAGAGTTATTGAAATGCTTAAACCCGGAATAAGGTTTGAGGAGATAAATGAGGCAGGCAGAAATATTCTTGCTCAATTTGGATATGGAGATTTTTGGCTGCACAAGATTGGACATGGCATAGGATTAGAGGTTCATGAGGGGCTTACCAGTGATGATGGTGAGGCAATACTAATGCCCGGCATGGTCATGACCATAGAGCCGGGGGCATATATATCTCAGCTTGGCGGTGCCAGGGTTGAGGATACGGTGCTGATTACCGATGATGGCTGTGAGGTGTTGAGTGAGGGGATAGGGAAAGAATAATGGCAATAGTTCACCGCAGAGGCGCAAAGACGCAGAGAATAAATCAGGCTACAGAGCACAGATGACAGACTACAGATTTTTCCTCTTTGGCTTTCTGTGTTCTAATTTCTGTTATTTGATTAATTTCCATACTCAGCGCCTCTGCGTCTCTGCGGTTAGCTGAACTTTTACTTAATTTTTAAAGGAGGACAAAGGATGATTATTGTATTAAAGCCTGATGTAACGGCTGAACAGATTGAACATATTGTAGATAAACTTACCGGTATTGGGATGGAACCTCATGTCTCAAGTGGGACAGAGCGAACAATTATTGGGGTAATTGGGGATGACAGGAAGTTGTCCCTGTGTCCTGTTGAAGCCATTCCTGGTGTAGAGAGGGTTATGCCAATATTAAAACCATTCAAGATGGCTTCTCGTGATTTTCGGGCACAAAGAACTATTATCAGGGTAAGGGATGTAGCTATTGGAGATAAACAGATTGTACTGATAGCTGGTCCCTGTTCTGTTGAGTCAAGAGAGCAGATAATAGAGATTGCTAAGGCTGTGAAGGCAGCCGGGGCATCTATGCTGCGGGGCGGAGCATATAAGCCGCGAACATCACCCTATGCTTTTCAGGGATTAGGCGAAGAGGGTCTCAAGTATCTTGCTGAGGCAAGGGATGTTACGGGATTGCCTATCGTCACGGAGCTTATGGATACTAAGGATGTTGAGCTTGTAGCAGAGTATGCGGATATTATCCAAATAGGTGCCAGAAATATGCAAAACTTTAGCTTGCTGAAGGCAGTTGGAACTGTTCCAAACCCTATATTATTGAAACGGGGTCATGCAGCTACGATAAGTGAATGGCTGATGTCTGCAGAGTATATTATGCATGCCGGCAATCAACAGGTTATCTTGTGTGAACGAGGGATACGAACATTTGAGACCGCTACAAGAAATACCCTTGATCTGTCTGCTGTGCCAATAGTTAAGGAATTGAGTCATCTGCCGATTGTGGTTGACCCAAGCCATGGTGGCGGCAAGAGATCATTGGTTGCCCCACTTTCTAAGGCAGCGGTTGCTTGTGGGACAGATGGTCTGGTTATTGAGGTTCATTCAAACCCTGAAGAGGCACTCTCTGACGGAGAGCAATCTTTGCTACCCAAAGATTTTGATGTGCTGGTTCGTGAACTAAAGATGGTAGCTGAAGCAGTTGGAAGGGAAATATAGGTGAAACAGCAGCTTAGGCACAACGCAAGAAAGGACACTGTATTGCTGTACCCTGCTTCTCGTCTCTTCGTGTCTTTCGTAGCCTTGTGTCGTCTCGTGGCTGATTAAAAATTAAAGGAGAGTAATTATTCGGATGTGTAATAAAGGAGAAAAGGGGAAGATGGGGAAATGGAGAAGATTAATAGGAGTCAGAATATTCTTAATTCTGTCCTTCTGTATTCTCCCCTTTTCTCCATTTCTCCATTTCTCCTTATCTTACACATTTAGTATATATAGCTGAGTAGTTACAAAGGAGATAATATGATGTTACCTGATACACTTGGTCATTTTGTTATATCAAACGATTTATTTTTTGGGGGCAGGTTTGTTCCAGAGACGCTGATGTCAGCCCTATTGGAATTAGAGAGTATTTATATGAAGGCAAAAGAGGACAAAAAATTTCAGGATGAACTGACATATTATCTTAGGTCCTATGCCGGCAGACCGACCTCATTGTACCTTGCTAAGAGGCTTACAGAAAAACTTTGTGGGGCAAAAATATACCTTAAACGCGAAGACCTTCTTCATACGGGTGCACATAAGATTAATAATACCCTGGGGCAGGTGCTTTTGACAAAGCAGATGGGAAAACCACGCGTTATAGCTGAAACAGGGGCAGGACAGCATGGGGTAGCAACAGCAACGGCTGCGGCTATGTTTGGTCTGGAGTGTGAGGTTTACATGGGGTGTGAGGATATTGAACGGCAAGCGTTGAATGTCTTCAGGATGAAGCTCCTTGGGGCAAGGGTCAACCCTGTTGATTCAGGCAGTAAAACCCTGAAGGATGCAATCAATGAGGCACTCCGTGATTGGGTAACAAATGTTGGCACAACCCATTACATTATTGGTTCTGTGGTTGGACCACACCCGTATCCCATGATGGTACGGGATTTTCAATCAATAATCGGTCAGGAGACAAGAGCTCAGATTCTGAATCTTGAGGGCAGGCTTCCGGATTGTCTTGTTGCTTGTGTTGGCGGCGGAAGCAATTCCATGGGGCTTTTTTATCCGTTTTACGAGGAAAATAATGTGAGGTTTATAGGGGTAGAGGCTGCTGGCGAAGGGATTGAGACTGGAAGACACTCTGCTTCTCTTGGCTTGGGAAGTGTTGGTGCTTTGCACGGCAGCCTTTCTTATGTACTTCAGGATGAGAATGGTCAGATAATACCAACCCATTCTGTTTCAGCGGGTCTTGATTATCCTGGTGTTGGACCTGAGCACAGCTACTACAAGGATACAGGCAGGGCAGAGTATGTCTCTGTAACAGATGAAGAGGCATTAGACAGCTTTCAACTCTTAGCTATAACCGAAGGTATAATCCCTGCCCTTGAGTCTGCTCATGCCATTGCCCATGCCGTTAAACTTGCTCCAACCATGGATAAGGATAAGATTATCATCGTTTGCCTTTCAGGCAGGGGAGACAAGGATGTTCAAACTGTGTCAAGGATATTGGGGGAAGACAGCAATTCTCGGTGAGTAATTGCTTGGATAATGTTGCAGGAATATTCAGGAGATAAAGATGGAGTTTGATATTGAAAAGACCGTTGCCTATTGGTTAGATGGAGCAGAGTATGATCTGGGTGTAGCAGATGCTATGTATAAAACAAAGAAATTCCCCTATACCCTCTTTATGGGACATTTAGCATTGGAGAAATTGCTCAAGGCATTGGTAGTTAAGAGGTTAAGAGAACATGCCCCGCATACTCATTCCTTACCTTTGTTGGCTGAGAAATCAACACTTCCCATACCTGAATCAATCCTTATTAAGCTAAGAGAATTTATGGAATTTCATTTTGAGCCCCGTTATCCTAAAACAGAGAAGGCTTTTTATGCCAAATGTACTAAAGAATATACAAAAACAAAATTAGGTGAGGTTAAAGAGGTATTCCAATGGTTGAAAGATCAATTATAAAAACTATTAAAAGATTTGCTCAGGTTTTAGAAGAAGAAGGGGTTAATATTGATAAAATCATCCTTTATGGCTCTTATAGAGATGGAAAACCCAGAATAGATAGTGATATTGATGTAGCGGTAATTTCCAAGGATTTTGGGAAAGACCCAACAGAAGAGGGGATGTATCTTTTTAGGGTCGCCGGAGGCATTGACCCCCGAATGGAACCTGTCCCTATCTCTTTAGAATCTTACGAGAAGGATACATGGATACCATTAATATATGAGATTCGTCAAAAAGGGATGGAGATATACTCAAAACAAATCGGTAACTACTCGGATGCAAGAATGGTTAAGGCAGGGACAATTCCTGCAGTTACATTGTGATTGCCTGTTGCTATTGAATCCTTGTAGCTACGATCTGCCAGATGAGGAACAACTTTTCGCTCTTGTGTAATTAAGAATAAGAAATAATCCACAGATTTCACAGATTAAGGAGCATTAAACAAGATGAGAGATACTCGGCTTTGATTATTGCAGTACCAAAACAGGCATTGTTGAGTTTTGTGGCACGGAAAATATCGATATAGATACTATTGTCGTGTCAATTCTTAATTGTCGTATAGTTTAATATGTAGGGACAGGGCTTGTCCCTGTCCGTGTAAATGCACGATTACAAACATACAACCACAAAGACGGACACCCACAAGGGGATGTCCCTACAACGGTTATACGACAAATTAAAGTTGACGCGACACTATATACAGATTATGCTGTCAGAAGTTTGTTTCTGATGTAGGTATTCTTTCCAAAGGTATTAGAAATCTAAAGACAATGAGTTATCAAATCTGGAGATAAGAAGTGGAAAAATTAGGTTACATAGAAATTAAAATTGTTGGTTTGAAAGGCAAAATGGAACTTACTCCCGATAACTATGATATAAAGGAGATTATTTCTTTGCTTCAGAATGTTGAGGGGCATGCTATTTCCTGGTGAAAAAAGGCAGCGACCTACAATAAGCTACAAGATAGAAGATGGTTCTGTAAGACATTTATTAAAAACAAGTTTGCAAGCTATTATTGGCTTTAATGCAATATTATCTCCAATAAACGATAAACAAAATATAGATTTTTTAGAATATCAAACTGCTAAGGCGTTTGAGTCATTTCAGGATAGTGCAAAAAAAAATGATTACGAATTTAACATTACTACCTCAATAGAAAACACTAACAAGGTCACTATCAATAAAAATACCCAATTCTACAGAACAGAATCAATTTGGGTTGATGCTGAATTCTATTTTTATGGAAAAATAACCAATATGGGAGGAAAAGACAGAGCAAACTTTCATATTGCAACTGAGAATATGGGAACAATACTCATCCAGACACCGAAGGAATTCTTAGCAAACTATGAATCAAATCCGCTTTACAAGGATTATGGAATAAGAATGGTAGGCAAACAAAATATAGAAACAGGAGAGATAGACAAGTCCAGTTTAAGATTTAAGGAGATTGTTGATTACTATCCTGTATATGATGAACAATATCTTAAAAATTTGAGACAAAAGGCTAAAAAAAGCTGGCAGGGCATTACTGATCCTGATAAATGGCTTAGGGAAATGAGAGGAGAATATATTGCGTAATGTTTTACTCGACACTAGTTTTTTCATAAGATTCTTAAATGAAGATGATCCACTCTTTGAGAATGCAGACAGGTATTACCAATGTTTTCTACAAAATAATATTGCATTGAAATGTTCTACTATTTCAATAGCTGAATTTTGCGTCAGAGGACATATAGATGAATTACCGTTAAAAAATTTACAGATTGTTCCTTTTAATTTTTTCCATGCTCAAAGAGCAGGTGAATTGGCCAGAATTGTTTTTGAAAACAAAGGCTCGCTGGAACTTTCTATAAGAGCTATTATATCAAATGACACTAAACTGTTCGCACAAGCTGACTTAGAAATGATTGATATCTATATAACATCTGACACCGAAAGCATAAAAATCTACAACTTGCTCAAAGATCACACTGATTTACATTTCCAAATAATTGATTTGCACAACAAACATATAGACCCTCGGACTATTATTGAGTCCATATGTAAAAAAAATAGTATTGATAACTCGTTACCCCCAAATATGTTTGAGATATTTAAAGAGGATCTGTTGCCTCGTCAGACTGTGTAAAAACTCTGAGGTTGGACATTAATGCCACAACAGATTGTAGGTAGGGACAAATGATTATTTGCCCCTACTGCGGTGATTCGTAACATTTGAATTTAGTGGTTCAGGGAAACATCCACCCTCCTGCTTCCCGCCAACGGGGGACATCCAATGCCGTAGGGGCAGTCCCCTATGGCCTGCCCTTTGTCTTACCCACAAAATCAAATGGCATGAACCAGCAGGATAATTATCGTGAAACCAGAGTTTTCACACAGTCTGGCATCTGAAGATGGTGAAAATAGGATGATGAAATCAAAGACACATAAGGCAGGTCATATTTAATGTTTCTTAAAAAAATAACAATTCTTGGATTTAAGTCTTTTGCAGAAAAGATAGAGTTTGAGTTTCAGAAGGGGATTACTGCCATTGTTGGACCAAATGGATGCGGGAAGAGTAATATCTCTGATGCACTGAAATGGGTTCTTGGCGAACAATCACCGTCTGTGTTCAGATGTAATTCTATGACTGATGTTATCTTTAATGGCTCACAGAACAGAAAGTCGCTTGGAATGGCTGAGGTAACCGTTGAGTTCGATAATAGCAGCAAGTTGCTTCCATTAGACTTTGCAGAGATAACCATTACCAGACGACTTTTTCGCTCGGGTGAATGCGAATATTATATCAATAAATCCTCATGTCGTCTCAAGGATATTGTTGAGCTGTTTCTTGATACAGGTATTGGAAAACAGTCATATTCCTTGATGGAACAAAATAAGGTTGACCTTATCCTTACCAGTAAACCTGTAGCCAGAAGGCTTTTATTTGAGGAAGCAGCAGGTATCAGCAAGTATAAGGTGCGTAAGCAGGAGGCAATAGGCAAACTTGAGAATACAGAGCAAAACCTAGTACGGATAAATGACTTGTTTTATGAGATTGGCAAACAGGTAGAATCACTAAAAAGACAAGCAAATAAAGCCAATCGTTATTTGCAGCTAAAAAGCCAGATAGAGTCTCAAGAGATTACCCTTTTGATAGATGAATTTTTTGCCATGATGAGTGCTCATGAAACCTGTGTTCAAGAGCATTCCCAGCTTTCTTGCGAGTTAGAGTCTGCTCATAAGGGGCTAACTGATATTGAAGGGGAATTAGATGCTGAGAAGGAAAGCCTTAAGCATCACCAATCTCAGTTTCTTACCCTGGAGAGCAATCTCCACCAGTTAGAACTTCAGATTAAGGAAATGACAAGCCAACAGCTTCGTAGGCAAGAAAGGGAAAGCTTCATAACCTTGCAACTCGAAAATATCTCTGTTCAAATCAATGAGAATCAAACAAAAAAACAACAATTGCATGAAGAAATGTTATCTGAAGACAGCAAAGGTAAGACGATAGAATATAAGTTAAAAGAGATAAGGTCGCAATTAAATGAAAAAGAGAATGCCTTAAACAGCTATCGTCAGGAACGCGAAAAAAAGTCTAAACATGTTGAACACATGAAAGCAGAGATTATTGAAAATCTAAATAAATTAGCACACATCCGCAATCAGATTACCAGCTTAAGGGTGGAACATAAAAACCTTGGTGTTCGTCAGGAACGAATTGGGACAGATGTAGAAAGGTATCAGACTAAACAAGGGGAACTATCTCAATCAAAACAGAGCATGAAACAAGAAATGAAAGAAAAGGAGACGAGGGCTTTAGAATTAAAGCAGGAGTTTGAGGAAAAACAAAAGGAAAAGACTCATGCAGCCCAAGGGTTAAAAGAATTAGAGGCATCAATAATAACAATAAGTAAGGAGCAGAACACCCTCTTAGGCAGATTGCAGACATTGAAAAAACTTCAGGAATCGTTTGAAGGATATTCTGACGGTGTTAAGGCTGTCTGTACCGCCAAACTAAATGGTGTTCATGGTCTTATCTCAAGCCTGATCAATATCCCAGAGGGTTATGAAAAGGCGGTTGAGGTTAGCCTTGGAGAATGCCTTCAGGCAATAGTAGTTGATGGCTCAACTGATGCTCAGGCTGTTGTGTCCCATCTCTTGTCCAAAAAGGCAGAAAGGGTTAATCTCCTGCTGTCTCATCATCTCCGTGATTCAAAAATTCGGGGGTCAAAGCCTGAGATTGAGGATGGGGCAATTGGCTGGCTGGCAGACCTTATTACGGTTGATGCCGCATACAAGAGTATTATCGATTATTTACTGGGAGATACGCTTCTCGTCGATAACCTTTCTACTGCAATAAGAATAATCGAAAGGCATGAGAATGTATCTGCAGCTGCAACCCTTGATGGGCAACTTGTTACACCAGCCATGATCCGTGGTGGAAGCCCTAAAACAAAGGGTGTAGAGATTATCAGCCGTAAAGGTGAGATTGTGCGGCTTGAGGAAAGGGATCAGGAGCTGCTCATGGAATTAAATCATCTCCATGAGCTTAAGACAGAAGCAGACAAAAAACTTCTCCTTTTGACTAATTGGATAAATAAGGCTAATGTTGAGATATATTCCACAGAAATTGCCATCTCTAACCTAAAAAAGCAAACAGATTCGTTGGATAAAGAGGAGTCTTCTATCATAAAGATGCTTTCAACCATTGAGGATGAGCTTTTAACCATGGAAAAAGAAAAGGATGAAAAAAATCAAAATATCCTTGTTTTAAGCGAAAAAGAGCTAACGCTTTCAAGTTTGGATAAACATCAGCGGGAAAAGGTAACAGAAATCTCTCAAGAGCTTCAGCAGATGAATGTTCACCTTGATTCTATTCAGAAAGAGGTTACAGACCTGAGGGTTTCCTCTGCTCAAAAATCTCAAGCCGAACAAGGATTTAGATTTCAGATAAAAAGGCTCAAGGATTCTATCCATGATCTGGAGGCTAAGATAGTCCGTCTTGAGGCAGAATCTACTCGTCTGAAAGTAGAACAGGGTACGCAGTGTGCTGGTGCCGAGGATGATAAGCACAAGATCTTATCGCTTTCTGCTCAAAGGAATGAAAAACAGCACAATCTGAATGAATTAAAGGAATTATGCCGGATAAAAGAGGAGGAGATGAAGACAAGGGAGCAGACAATTAAGCAAAAAAGGGGCTTGGTAGAGCAATTAAGGGATAAAACACACAAGACAGACCTGAATAAGCAGCAGATTAAATTGCAAATGGATGGGGTTATGTCCCGTCTTATTTCTGAATATAAGCAAGAGCCCTGTAAGATTAAATCAAATACCTCTCCCTTGTCGCAAAAGGCAAGAGAAGATTTACTGGAGAATATTAATCGCAAAAAGACAACACTTGAGTCCCTTGGGACAGTAAACCTGACCGCACCAGAGGAATATGAAGAGTTGAGAAAAAGGCATGACTTTCTTGTAGAGCAACAAAATGATATGCAGACGGCAAAACAAGACCTGAACAGCCTTATCCAACAGATTGATACCACAACTACCTCCATGTTTAAGGAGGCGTTTGAGACAATCAGTAAAAATTTTTCCAATCTCTTTAGCCAGTTGTTTGATGGAGGTTATGGGGAGCTGAGACAAATAGGATCCTCTGACAAAGACAGCCTTGAGGAGATAGGGATTGATGTGGTTGCCCAACCACCAGGAAAAAGGTTGTCCAGCATTACCCTCCTCTCCGGCGGAGAACGCTCTCTGGCAGCTATCTGTCTGTTGTTTGCCATATTTGAGTTTAAGCCAAGCCCATTTTCTATTCTGGATGAGGTTGATGCGGCATTGGATGAACCAAATGTTTTAAGATTAAACAAATTTATAATGGATAATTCCAAGCGATCTCAATTTCTTTTAATTACCCATAATCCGAGAACCATTGAATCAGCAGATACTCTATACGGGATTACCATGGAAGAGGCAGGGGTTTCAAGGGTGGTAAGCGTTGCCTTGAAGAAACATAAGTAGGGGGCAACCACAAGAGTTGCCCCATTTTTAGAGAGTGATCACAAGAAATTGCTTCCATTTCAGAGGGCGACCACAGGGGGTCGCCCCTACATCTTCAGAGGGCAACCACAGGGGGTTGCCCCTACAATCAACTTAATCCATACTTTTTCAACTTCCAGTAAAGAGAAGACCGTCCAATTCCTAATGCCGTCGCAGTTCTTCTCTTGTTTCCCTGATTATTCCCAAGCATCTTTCTAATGGCTTCTTTTTCCATTTCATTTAAGGATGTTTCATTAGAAAAACTAAGCCACATAGGATCTTGCATAACAGAAGTATTTGGTTTAATCTGATCAAGATAGGGCAAAGAGATGGCAATATCATCCATGGTAATAGATGAACCCTTGCAAGAGATGACTGCCCGTATAATAACATTCTTAAACTCCCGCACATTTCCGGGCCAGGCATACTCTGTTAGCCTATCCATTGCCATGGGATGAACGGTGGTTACATCCTTTTTGAACTGATCACTTGCCTTGGACAAAAAATGTTCAGCAAGAAAAGGAATATCAGATCGCCTCTCTTTTAATGGAGGCAGATAAATCTGAAAGGTAGAAAGACGATAATACAGATCCTCACGAAAGGTCTTTTTTTGGATCTTATCGGCTAATTGCTTGTTGGTTGCAGAAATAACCCTGGTATTGATACATATGGACTTTTCACTTCCAACCCTGGTAATGGTTCCTTCTTCCAATACCCTGAGAAGTTTTGCCTGTGAAAAAATATCCATATCACCAATTTCATCCAGAAAGATAGAGCCTTTATTTGCTAACTCAATCTTTCCCTTCCTGTCACGATGAGCAGAGGTAAAAGCACCCCTTTCATGTCCAAAAAGCTCGCTTTCTGCTAATTCTCGTGGTATAGCTGCACAATTAACAGGAATAAACGCGGCATTTATCCGGTTGCTACATTCATGAATTGCCCGGGATGCCAGTTCTTTTCCTGTTCCTGTTTCTCCCTGAATAAGGACAGGGATATCTGCCTTAGCTGCTATTTCAATATCTTTATACACCCTTTGCATCTCGGGTGAATTTCCAATCATTCCATAAAAACCATTCATTCTCCTCACCTTCCTGTTGCCAAATCCCTCCCGGATAATTCAAGTGGCAGAATTAATGGCTAATGTCCATGCAGGATTTCAGACTTTAGCTCAATTTTTTTAACATTTAGTACCATTTTCCCAAAAAAGTCTTGACAATATCAAATAAATGTTGTATATTTATTTACTGAGAGTAGAAATAAAAAAAGGCACTCGTATGCTATAAGTGCATACAGCAACTAATAGAACCTGGCGGGGTATTATTAGATTTCCTTTTTTTTACTTCTCACTGCCCATTAAGATGTTTAGATATCTTAATGGGTTTTTTTATTGGTGAGCTATCATCTGTCGTAC